>NZ_ARZA01000289.1 GCF_000387765.1 Caldisalinibacter kiritimatiensis | reverse complement strand
AGAAGTGAAACATCTTGTGAAGAATTCTAAATTGTAAATGTTAAATAAAAAGCATTTAAGAATAGGTCTCTCTGATGAAATGTGCGTAAGCATTATATTGTGGGGATATAGCTCAGTTGGGAGAGCGCCTGCCTTGCAAGCAGGAGGTCAGGGGTTCGAATCCCCTTATCTCCACCATATTGTACTTTGAAAACTGCATAGTGGA
>NZ_ARZA01000288.1 GCF_000387765.1 Caldisalinibacter kiritimatiensis | reverse complement strand
AAAGATAAAAGACAAAAGAGTACTGAAACTAATAAGAAAATATCTAAATTCAGGGGTAATGTTAAAAGGTATGCTAGTTAAAACAGAAGAAGGTGCTCCCCAGGGAGGACCATTAAGTCCACTACTTAGCAATATATTACTAGACGAACTAGATAAAGAATTAGAAGGACGCGGACACAAGTTTTGTAGATATGCCGATGATTGTAACATTTATGTTAAGAGCATTAGAGCAGGAAAAAGGGTATTAGAAAGCATAACTAAATTTCTTAAATACAAACTAAAACTCAAAGTCAATAAAGAAAAGAGTGCAGTATCGTCTCCTACT
>NZ_ARZA01000287.1 GCF_000387765.1 Caldisalinibacter kiritimatiensis | reverse complement strand
GTAGCAAGTTTTTAACTTGCGACTCCGAAGCTTGCCATTTCAATGGCGAGTAGTTCACGTGACACTGTAGATATAGCAAAAAATAATAATGCAACAGTTATTTGTAATTTTGAAATTGGACAATATTTAACTGATAAAGGCTTATCTGTACATACTATGCATATAGGTGGTAGAACAAGTTTTGAGTTTGGAAAAGTTAAGATGACACCAGCATTACATGGCTCTGGTATAATTGAAGATAACCATTTAATTTGTGGAGGAAATCCATGTGGTTTTTTGATTGAGATAGATGGTAAGAAGGTTTATCATGCAGGTGATACAGGACTTACTATGGATATGAAGCTACTAGAAGATGAGAATATTGATGTAGCATTGATTCCAATAGGAGGAAATTATACTATGGATATTATAGATGCAGTAAAAGCTGTAGATTTTATTAAGCCTAAATTAGTAGTACCTATGCACTATAATACATTTCCAATAATAGAAGCAAATCCAGAAGAATTTAAAGAAAAGGTAAAGAACTCAGAAGTAAAAGTGATGTCAATAGGAGAGAGTATAGAAATATAGTATCAGTATATGATAAGGAGACGCATGACAAGAATATTTTGCTTATCATGCGTTTTATAATCCCTTTCCTGAGTCTGTAACTTCAATTAAATCTTTAGGAAAAGGCTCAAAAATTCTTTGTTTTGATAAATATTCATTTTTAAACCTTACAACCCAGGAGTTAATAATAGTTAATGGGACAGAGAAAGGAACTTTTTTATTAATATAGTCATCCAAAACTTCTAGAAAGTAATTTTTTTCATTTTTAGATATTTCTTTTTTAAAATATCCAAATAGATGTTCTAGCATATTTACATTACGATTTCTTTTAAGCTCCTTTGAAAGAGCTTTATTTAAGTAATAATGATATTTATTTAAAATTTCGTCTATACTTTTTCTTTCATGATTAGCTACAATCTTACCTAGTGTTTTCAAATCATAAGGGCTATAAGCCATTAGTAGATACTTATTTTCACTATGGAATTTAATTAAGGCTTCCATAGATCTTTCTTCTTTTATTTTTCTAAAATATGAATTAGTAAAGATTCTAGTAAGGAACTGTTCTCTTATATTGAAGTTTGTAAGTCGACCATCTGATTCTATAGTAGTGTCAGGATACTTTTCCATTATAGTTTTAGTAAAAAGTCCACTTGTCTTTTGTGGAATAATAGGAGCTTTTCCATGTGCTTTGTAGATTTTAGAGTCATTATAGCCACAGGTAGGAGAATGACTTTTTACAATAAATCCATCGATTTCTTCCTTAGATATATTATCTAAAAAAGAAATTGAAAAGGAAACCATTTTATCGGTAATATCTTCTCCAGTCTTTGAAAAAACAAGTCTTTCTTCATTTTGGTCGTTTCTTATTAGTCTTAAAGCTTGTCTTGGAGTTGGAAGACCGATTTCTATCTCTGGACATATAATAATAAAATTGACATGAAAGCTTAATTTTTTTATAAAATCATTATTTATCATTTTACCATCATATCTAGAATGCAGATGTTCTAAGCAACCGCTTAATACGATATTTGGTTTATAAAAATTTTTCATTTTGTCATCTCTCCAATTTAAATTGGATTTATTTTAAATTAAGAAAATCTTTAATTTTTAAAACAGCTTTTTCTTTCATTTTAGCTTCGACCATTAAGTCGAAATCAATATTTTCCATTAAGTCTAAAAGTGACATCATGTCTTCTTCTTTTATATAATCATGATGTCTTTTATCATATTTTCCTTCTTTACCGCTACTTATATGTAGCTTTGGAATAAGTTCTGTTTCCGTCCAGCTATCAACTACTTTATTTATTTCCTTTTTTATATCCATTTCTTTATTGTTGTTACATACATGATGATGAATATCTAATACAACTGGAACAGAGGTTTTGCTGTTTATATAAAGTACATCAGCTAGAGTATATGATTTATCGTCGTTCTCTAAGCGCAGGTATTTCTTGATATTATTATCTAGTGAATTATAAGTTTTTATAAATCTTTCCATGGCAGCAGATTTATTACCATAAACTCCACCAGTATGAATAATCATATCTGTTCCACCTAATCTACTTAGTACTTCGTAATGATATTGAAGATTAATTATACTATTTTCTACTACTTTTTCATTTAAGCTGTTTATAACGGTGAATTGGTCCGGATGCATAGATAAACGTATATTGTTTTTCTTTACTATATCTTTAACATCTTCCATAAGCTTAAGAATGTCCTCATCTTCAGTCCATCTCCATTTAAAGTCATTTAATAAATCAGGATGGGTAACTAAAGGTAGTAACTTGCTTGTAACTCTATACATAAATATTCCATTATTTATATTCCAATTTAATATTTCTTTTGTCAGCTTTAGATTGTTTATTATTTTGTCTCTTAAATAATTAATCCCGTATTTATAAACAGAATTTAGCCTACAGTCAGAGAATTTTTTTGGCTTTAAAGATGTGTTTATACATGCATAACCTATTCTTTTTAGCAAATGAAAACCTCCTCGTGTTTATTTGAGTTAATTATATTACAGACTGTGAATTAATGCAAATAAAATGCTACCGTCAAGATTACTAGAACACAAATTGAAATTCAAACCCAAACACCTACAAACGAAAATTCAAAAAATTCTAAAAAATAATGATTGTTTTTGAAGTTTTATAAAGTAATTTGATACTCTTCCTTAAAATTGAAATTGAAAGGGGGATTTTTTATGGATAATTTATTAGACCACTATGGGATTTGGTCATTAATACCACCTTTGGTAGCAATTATACTAGCTTTTAAAACTAAACAAGTACTGCCTTCCTTATTTGCTGCAATTTTAGTCGGAGCTACTATTATCTACAATGGAAACGTGTTCCTGGGTTTCTCAAAAACTATTGAAAGATATATAGCAGGTTCCATTGCTAGTGAATGGAATGCGGGAATCATAGTATTTGATATAGGACTAGGTGGTATGATTGGTATAGTTGCAAAATCAGGTGGTGCAAAGGCCATAGCCGAGTGGTTGGGGAGAAAAGCAAAATCTGCTAAAAGAGCAATGGTAGCAACTTGGGCTATGGGGCTTGCAATTTTCTTTGATGATTATTCTAATACTTTACTTGTTGGAACAACTATGAGGCCTTTGACAGATAAGCGTCGTATTTCTAGAGAAAAGCTTTCATTTTTAACTGATGCAACAGCTGCACCTGTTGCTAGTATGGCGTTGATATCTACGTGGATAGCTTATGAATTAGGGCTTTTAAAAGATGCTTTTGCATCTATTGGGCTTGAAGCTAATGCTTATTCAATGTTTATTAAATCAATACCTTTTAGATTTTATAGTTTAATTATGCTAGGGTTTGTTTTTATGATTGCAATCACAGGTAAAGATTATGGTCCAATGTTAAAGGCTGAAAGAAGAGCAAGGAAAACTGGCAAGTTAGTTGCTGATGGTTCGATGCCTTTAGCATCAAAAGAACTTACTGAAATGGAGATTAAAGAGGATATTCCATTAAGGGCTTACAATGCCATTATTCCAGTACTAACAGTTATAACTATGGTAATTATAGGGTTATATATAAATGGACGAAGTGCAGTATTAGCTGGGGATAACGTAGAACTTATAAAAGCTTTGAAAGAAAATCCATTTTCAATTGATGTGCTTCGCCAAGTTATTGGTAATGCTAATGCAGCTGTTGCAATGATGTGGCATCATTTTCTGGCTCAATAGTAGCTTTAGCTCTAGTATTAGGACAAAAAATATTGACATTCAAAGAAGCTATAGAAGCTTGGATTGATGGAGCTAAGTCGTTAGTAATTGCAATTATGGTATTAGTATTAGCGTGGGGTATAGGAAGCGTATGTAAAGACCTAGGTACTGCAAAATTTTTAGTCGGTGTATTAGACGGAAAGGTTCCAGCAGGAATTATACCTATAGCAGTATTTATCCTTGGATGTATTATAGCATTTTCAACAGGAACCTCATGGGGTACAACCGCAATATTAATGCCAATAGCAGTACCACTAGTATATCAGTTAAGCGGTGGAGATACTGGAAATATATTATTTGCAACAATAGGTGCGGTATTTACTGGTGCTGTATTTGGTGACCACTGTTCACCGATATCAGATACTACTATAATGAGTTCAATGGCATCTGCTTCAGACCATATAGACCATGTAAAAACACAGATACCTTACTCTGTAACATGTGCTATTATAGCTATAATGGTTGGATATATACCAGCGGCTATATTAGATATAAATCCCTTAATATCGATAATTATTGGATATATTCTAGCAGCCCTTGTAATAAAATTATATGGGAAAGAAGTAGAATCACCGGAATTTATGAAAGAAATACAAGAGAATATATAACATAAAAAAAGCTCTAGTGTATATTTTTGAAACACTAGAGTTTTTTATATGTACATTAAACACCTAAAACTAACCTTATTACCATATATATAATTGCAATTATAACTAAACCCATACAAATAATAGATATAATTTTATAATATTTTATGAACCCTTCACTCATTTCTGGCTCTTCATCAAACATCCATCGTCTTCCAAACATAAATGTATCAGTAGGATACATATAAACATATAAGAATACAAAGAAAACTGGAATTAAAATCAAGATAAAAAAGAAATACTGTAACGCTTTGCTAGAATTCACCCTAAATCCCCCTTGATATTTAAATATATTATATATTATTGTAAATTATGGTACAAGCTGAAAGTAAATATTAAAGTTGATAGTTATAAAATTTTTCAAATTTACCATATACCAAAATAAAACCATTTATGGTACAATACAACTAAAAGCATATACCAAAAACTAGAAAGAAGGGGTAGAATTGAAAAAAATAGTTATATTATTTTTGGCTTTTATGTTAGCTTTAAATATCACAGGTTGTTCTGAAAAAAATAATCAAATATCAATTGAGAGTTTTGAACCCAAATTACAGGATTTTTCAATGGTTGATTTATTGAAGAAGCCACTAATATACAGCTTACAGATATAGATTTAAAAATAGAAAAATTTAGAATGGGGATTACTAGTGATAAACAAATTAGACTTATGGTAATTGAATTAGTAGAAAATTCAGTCCTACAAAACAAGAGATATTCAATTTTTTACAATAAAGATAACGATTATTTAAAGGTAAAAGAAAAAAGAATAAGTAAAGAAGAAGCAGAAATTGATAATGTATTGGCTAAGGACTTTTTAACTACATTAGACAGCTTTAAGAATGAAATCAAATTTCCTGAAGGAGATTATAAATATTATAATATTAAATTATTATCCGCTGGCAATATTACAATGGATAACTCAGAAGATAATGAAATTTATGTAATTGATGATAATGGTGTTTATAAACTAAAAGACAAAGATGTACAAGGACTTTGTTTTTACGTATATGGCGAGCCTTTACAAAAAGGAGATAGACCAATATTTTATGTAATAAAGAACTGAAATGATATAATGTAAATAAAAAGGAATGGGAGAAGTGTTATGAACATAAGTGGGAATAACTTACTATTTGCTTTTGGTCTTACATTATTTGCAGGGTTATCCACGGGGATAGGTAGTGCATTAGCTTTTTATACAAAACAAACAAATAAGAAGTTTTTATCAGCAGCTTTGGGATTTTCTGCAGGGGTAATGCTTTACGTTTCTATGATTGAAATTTTCCCAAAGGCAAGAGAATCACTAGAAACAGTTTATGGAGCTACAAAAGGATATTGGATTACTACAATTGCGTTTTTTGCAGGAATAGCTCTAATTGCATTAATCGATAAATTTGTACCAAGCGGTGAAAATCCCCATGAACTGCGTGATGTAAATGATATAACAGAGAAGGAAGTAAATGAAAATGATTTATTAAGAATGGGATTATTTTCTGCTTTAGCCATAGCTATTCATAATTTTCCTGAAGGATTAGCGACCTTTGCAAGTGCTTTAGAAGACCCAACTTTAGGAATAAATATAGCCGTAGCTATTGCAATACATAATATACCTGAAGGAATTGCAGTATCAGTTCCAATTTATTATGCGACAGGAGATAAAAACAAAGCATTTAAATATTCTTTTCTTTCAGGTCTTTCTGAGCCTTTAGGTGCGTTATTAGGATATTTAATTTTAATGAGATTTTTTAATGATGCTATGTTTGGTTTAATATTTGCAGCTGTTGCAGGGATTATGGTGTACATTTCTTTAGATGAATTATTGCCAACAGCTGAAAAATATGGAGAACATCATATTGCTATCTATGGACTTATTTCTGGTATGGTTATAATGGTACTCAGTTTACTTTTGTTTGCGTAAATTTGTTATAGCTTATAATAAAAAATGTTTTACAATAGTAGAAAATTGGAATATAATATGGATAGAATTATATTTTATTATACATTTTAGTTCTATATATGTTAAATACATTATATTAGCACTAAATGTAAAAAATAAATATAATATCTAAATATAAAACTTTTTTAGGAGGAGAACTAAAATGTATAAAGACAAAACTATAGTATGTAAAGACTGCGGTAATGAATTTATTTTTACAGCAGGCGAACAGGAGTTTTACGCTCAAAAAGGATTTGATAATGAACCACTAAGATGTAAAGAATGCAGAGATAAGAGAAAGGCAAATAGAAGAAGAAATAATAACTCAAGAAATAATCGTTCAAGAAATTTTAATAGATAGTAAATATAAAAAGGCAGCTTAGTCTGCCCTTTTAATATTTTTTGAAGCTTTAAATGATACACTTTAAGTAATGTAAATTAATCTATAATGACAAACATTAACACCAAAAACTGACAAAATATGATACAATATAAATAAAATTAAGAAAATTCGAAAAACAAAGGGGGAAAGCTGTATGAAAAAAGCTCAATCGTTAAAAGGCATAAAGAATAAAGGCAAAAAAATAAGAAATAAGATAGTATTAATTTTAATGATAGCTGTAATCATACCTCTTATATTATTAGGTATTTTTTCATATCAAAAATCATTGACAATAATAAAAAGGAATTTATCTACTACAACTTCACAGGCATTAGAAAAAATAAATGAATCAATTACTTTGTTTTTAAAAGGGATTGAGCATCAAGTAATTACAATGGCAAGTAATTCAAGTTTTGCACAAATAGATGAAAAAACAATGGTTGTTAAAGAAGAAAAAACGATATTTAGGGAACACCCAAAAAAACAAGTTGCTTTAGAACTATTGAAAAATACCCATTCTAGTAATCCAAATCTGCTGTGGACATATTTTGGGAGTTCAAATGGTAATATGTATATTTATCCTAAAGATGAACTTCCAGATGATTACGACCCTAGAGATAGACCTTGGTATAAAAAAGCAGTAGAAAATGAAGATAAAGTAGTTTGGACAGAACCATATGCAGATGCAAGTACAGGTGAAATGGTGATTACAGCTGCCAAAGCAGTAGTTGAATATGGCAAAGTTGTTGGAGTTGTAGGTATTGATATAAGTCTTAAGGATTTAGCCGATAGTTTGTCCAATACGAAAGTAGGTAAAAGTGGATACATATTTGCTACTGATAAAAATGGAACAATGATTTTTCATCCTAATAAAGAATTAGTAGGAACTGATGCAGCATTAAAGCAAGAATTTTGGGAATATGCAAAATCTAATAAAGAAGGTTTTTCTGAATATACTTATGAAAATGAAAAGAATTTTTTAAGTTTCAATACTAATGAAGTAACTGAATGGAAATTGTTTTCTATTTTACAATATAGTGAACTTACAGAAGATACAAATGTTATAGCTTTTTTTACATTAATCATTGGTTTAATAGGAATTATTATAGCTATAATTATAGCGTTTATATTTGCTTCAAATGTTTCTAAGCCTATAAACTTATTAAAACAATCTTTTGCTAAAGCTTCTAATGGTGATTTAACTAAAACAGTTAATGTTAAATCAAAGGATGAAATAGGGCAAATAGGAGAAAGATTTAATGTAATGTTGGACAAATTTAGTATTTTAATAAAAGCTATAAAAAAATCATCTAATGTAGTCTTAAGAACGTCAGAATCTCTTAGAGATATTACAGAACAAACAGCTACAGCAGCTGATGAAGTAGCAAATACTATTGAAGAAATAGCAAAGAGTACTGAAGAACAAGCGAGGGATACAGAAAAAGGAGCAGTAGAAGTTAATACATTAGCAAAGAAAATAGAGCTTGTATCATCATCAGCTGATAGTATGAGTAAAATATCTAATAATGCAAATCAGTTGACGGATAAAGGACTACAGATTGTAAAAATATTAATAGAAAAAAATGAAGATAATAGGAGATCATCAGAGGAAGTAAATGAATTAGTATTAAGAGTAGATAAAAGTACAGAGGAAATAGGAGTTATTACAGATACAATTTCTGAGATAGCAGAACAAACTAATCTTCTTGCCTTAAATGCAGCAATAGAAGCTGCTAGAGCAGGAGAATATGGAGAAGGTTTTGCAGTTGTAGCTGAAGAAGTCAGAAAATTAGCTGAACAAGCTTCTAATGCAACAAATGAAATCAAAGAACTTATATCAGGAATACAAGCTCAATCATCAAATGCTGTGAAGTCTATGGAAAAAGCTAAAATAGTGGTTCAAGACCAAGACAAAGCAGTAAATGAAACAAAGGATATATTTACTCAAATATCCGATTCTGTAAAGATTCTTATAGAGAAAATGATAGAAGTAAAGAATTATAGCGATGATATGACAGAAAAGAAAAATGAAATAGTAGGAATAATCGAGAATCTTTCTGCTGCATCTGAACAGACTTCAGCAGCAACTCAACAAGTATCAGCATCAACTGAGGAACAACTGGCTACTATGGAAGAAGCAAAATCTTATTCAGAAGAACTTAATACACTAGCCAAAGAACTTGAAGATGCTATTAATAAGTTTAAAATTGAAGATGATAAAAAAGAATAATAGGACAGGTTCTCTGTCCTATTATTCTTTTTTAGTTATCCCAATCAATTGATGTAGCAACTTCTTCAAATTTGCTCATTGCTTCTTCTAGTTGCTTATAAATTTCTATAGCTTTATCTAGCTCATTATTTTTTCCCATTACTTCTAGCTGATAAGCCAACTGATAAGGTATACCACTGGTGAAGTTACTTAAAGTCCCCTTTAAACCGTGTGCATTTCTATGTAATTGTTTCGAATTATTAGTATTTATAGATTCCTTTATAGAGGTTAATTGATTCGGATAGTTTTTCAGAATTATTTTTAATAATCTTTGAAGAAGTTCTTTATTATTATCTGTATTGTATAGGGCTTCTTCTAGCTTAAATATATATTCTTTCGACTTATTGACTACTTCTTTTTTAGTAATATCAATATCTTGATTTACGAACACATTTTTAAATATTTTTCTATATAGCTCTTCAGCATTTATTGGCTTTGATATATAATCGTCCATACCATTTTTTAAACACATTTCCTTATCTTCCTTCATTGCATATGCAGTCATCGCAATTATAGGGATGTGTTCATTAACATCTTTCTCTAATCCTCTAATTATTTTAGTCGCTTCAAACCCATCAACTTTAGGCATTTGTATATCCATTAAAATCAAATCATAGTCATGATTTTTATATTTTTCAATGGCTTTTTCACCATCAATGGCAGTATCAACATACCATCCCTTCCTTTCAAGTAGAACTAAGTCAAGTTCCCTATTAACCTCATTGTCTTCTACTAGAAGGATATCGAGCTTTTTACTAGTTAATTTATTGCTTTCTATAGTATTAATATTGTCTTTTATAGTTTCCTCGGAAAAATGACTGTCTTGATTCTGCTCTGAAATCTGCAGAGGAATACTAAAATAGAATGTACTTCCTATACCAGGAGTACTGTCTACTCCAATTTCACCACCCATTAACTCAATCATCTTTTTAGAAATAGCAAGACCCAAACCTGTTCCCTTTTGGTTGTACCCATTATTAGTTATACGACTAAAGCTTTTAAAAAGCTTACTTTGTTTCTCCTTAGGGATACCGATTCCTGTATCAATAACTTCAAATTTAATAGTTGCTCTTTTAGGACTTGAAGAAATTTCAGAGATTTTAAGGGTAACAGAGCCTTTTTCAGTAAATTTAATTGCGTTTCCGATTAAGTTAATTAGTACTTGCTGTATACGCCCAATATCTCCTTTGAAATCTAAATGCATACCACTTTCTAACTGATATGATAAATCTAAATTTTTTTCACGTGCTTTGTATTTAAATGATGATATAGTTTTTTCTGATATTTCTTTGAGATTAAAAGTAGTAGTTTTTAATTCCATTTTGCCAGCCTCAATCTTAGAAAAATCTAAAATATCGTTTATGATATTAAGAAGGAGGTTAGCGGATTCATAAATCATTTTTAAATATTTTTTTGCTGCATCTGTTAACTGCATATCAAGTAATATATTTGTTAGACCGATAATTCCATTCATAGGAGTACGTATTTCATGACTCATATGTGCTAAAAACTGACTTTTAGTTTTATTAGCGAGTTCAGCCTCTTTTTGAGCTTGACGAAGCTCTTTTTCTATTCTTTTTCTAGAGGTTATATCTTCTTTCATGGCGATATAGTGGGTAATAACACCATCCTCATCTTTAATCGGTGAAATAGATGCATATTCCCAATAGATATCACCGTTTTTCTTCACATTACAGAACTCACCATGCCATTCCTTCCCAGAGGATATATCTTTCCAGAGTTTTTTGTAAACTGAATCTTCTTGAAAACCTGATTTTAATATCCTTGGATTCTGACCAATAGCTTCTTTATAAGAATAACCAGTGATTTCTGTAAACTTTGGATTTACGTATTCAATATTTCCATCTAAATCAGTTATTACAATTGAGCTTGAACTCTGTTCAACTGCTTGAGATAGCTTGCGTAATTTTTCTTCCTTTTTCTTTCTTTCAGTAATGTTTATGTGAGTAATAACAGAACCACCGTCTTTCATATCTAGAGGAGTAGCCTGCATGATAAACCATCTTTTTTCAGTTGGAGAATGACAAGGGTATTCATATTCAAAATAGGGGATTTTCTTAGATAAAACTTTTTTTAAACCATTATAAATTTCACAGGCTTCTGGAGCATTGTTTTGACAAGCTATTTTAGTTATTTCTAAATAGTTTTTATCAATATCATCCTTGTCTATTTTGTCATTTTCGTTACCAAATTGAACCCAAGATTTATTGACTCCAACAATGTTACCATTTTTATCAATAACACAAATACTATTATTTAACGAATCTAAAATGCATTGAATAAAGTCTTTATTTTGTCTAAGGGCTTGTTCTATTTTTTGTCTTTCTTCAATTTCTTCCTTAAGCTGTTTATTGATTTTATTTAAGTTACTGGTTTGAGTTTTAAGTAACTCATTACTTTTGTTGAGTTCGATAAAAAGGGTACTAAATGGCTTTTTTAAAGAGGTTTCAACTAGGGCAATATAGATATAGCAATAAGAGAAGAATTTGAAAAAATGTCCCACCATATTTAATACTCCATATACATCGTTATATAAAGTAAAGGATAATTCACCGACAATAGTTAAAGTATATGAAATTAAAAGATGTTTTTTTATGGTTTTATCAAAGCTGTTAGCTTTATATAGTAAAAATATACCATAGACTAGAATCAAAATTATTATATATTCACTTAGTATTTTAAATAGAGTTAGTCCTGTACCTTCGATATAACAATCAGGGAAAAAACCGGACAATATTAATAGAGAAAATAATAGGGAAGCGAGGGAATAAACACTGAAGAGTTTTTTATAAGGAAAGTTTTTCTTTAGGAGAAGTAAAGCTATAATTAATGATAGAGCTTCCATATACCTTCCTATTATCCAGAACTGTGTTGCCAGATTAGCACTATTAGTACTTAATATATTCATACCTTTATAAGCTATTAGATGTAAAAGGTCAAATAAAGCTACAAATCCATAACTAAGTCCAAGATAGGTTATCAAATTGTTTTTACATATATCAGTTGTATTAATAGCTATTAGGGTTAATGAAAAAGCAATTATTACCGAAAATAATTCTATAACTGTGTGATACAAAAGATAATTGGTATAGCATAAGAAAATAAGAAAAACACACAATACAATCAAAATTAAAAATTTTTTATTTTTAAAAGTATAATTCAAAAAACCCCTCCCTCCTATATTTTAACAACAGAATTAGCTTCTATATTAATATTTCTACAATAATCATCAAATTTCCTCTATAAACATTTTTTTAAATAATTTTGAAGGGATTTTCATTTTTTTACCGAAATTATAATATATAAAATGTCGTAATGTTTAGATAATTGTTGAAAAACAAAATAGGGGGTGTTTATGAGATATAAAAAAAGCATTAGAAAAACTTTAATATTTGGTTCGATTATTTTACTAGTTTTGATAATATTACAGTCATGGATTCAGTATTTAATACTGGATAAAGAACATAGTATTTTATCAATGATTAATAAAAAAAGTTTTGAGCAAACGCAGCTTGCTAATGCTCGTTATTATCACTTTTCCTGGTTAAATGAACTAGAGATGGCTTTCTTAAGCGAACACCCTCTAGAAATTGAGACCTCTCATACTAGATGTAAACTTGGAAAATGGATAAATGAGATAACATTAGATGCCAATCAAGATACAATTCTTCAATTAAAGGCACTTCATAAAGAACTCCATCAAGATGCAATTAAATTACTCAATCTATATGAAAATGGTGAAGTAGATAGGGCAATGGAGATATTCCACTCAAATATAGTACTTAAATCAAAACTAATGGATAATCTTATCGAGGATATAGAAATCCAATATGAGCAACAACTAAATAGTTATTATGCCCAACTAAAAGCTCTTAAGAGAACCAGTAATATCTTAGCTTATTTACTTATTATCTTTGTAATTATAATAGTCGTTATGGTCATATATTTACTAGATAAAAAAATAGCTAAACCTGTACTTAAGATTACTAATGGAATTAAATATATTAGAGATGGTAATTTCAATCAAAGTATATGCATAAAAGATGACAGTGAAATAGGCTACTTAGCGAAAAACTTTAATGATATGGCTAAAGCCCTTAGAATTGGACAGTATAGCAATGAAATGCTTAAGACAATAGCTACAGATTTTGAGCGTGATGAGGTTTTTAAAGAATTAATTAATAATTTAAAAAAATTGGAAAATATACTTTCGGTTAGTATTTATTTATACGATGAGTGGGAAAATCGTTTAGTATTAAATAATGGTTATATGATAGATAAAAACGTTAAAGAATATTTTGCATTAGGAGAAGGATTAGTAGGGCAAGTAGCACTAACTGGAGATAAAGTAGAAATTACAAATGGTAGTGATGAGTGGGGAGTGGATACAGGAGCAAATAGAATAAACCCCAAAAAAGTAATTGGTTTACCAATAAAATTCCAAGATAAGCTAATAGGTGTAATAGTATTTGCAACATCTATTGATTTTACTGACAGTGAAAAGACTGAACTGCAAAAGCTGATAATTCAGTTGGGTATAGGTATACACAATATAGAACAGTATAATTCTATAAAAAAATTAATCGAGAAACTTGAAGAAAAAAACACTGAGATTAAGCATCAGAAAAATTATGCTGAAGCCGTTCTTAGAAGTTCCGCTCAAGGAATATTTAGTATAAACGGAAAAAGAGAAATTCAGACATGGAGTAAAGGAGCAGAAGAGATTACAGGATATAAAGCGGCTGATGTTATAGGAAAAACTTGTTGTAATATCATAACAATTTTTAATCAAGATAATGAAAAGTTTTGTGAAAAAGGAGAGTGTTTATTTACAGGCAAATCATCAGAAAAGAGTATGGAAGTTATTGTTAAGTCTAAAGAAGGACATCTGGTACCATGTTTACTTAGTCTAGCTCCAATCTATAATGAGCTTAACAATAATGCTGGCACTGTGGTAGTTTTCAGTGATATCTCAAAACAGAAGGAATATCAGGCAAAAATAGAGATGGCTAACAAGGTTAAAACTGAGTTTATAGCGACCATGTCCCATGAGTTAAGGACTCCTCTTAATTCGATAATAGGTTTTTCTGAATTATTACATCAAGGAATAGCAGGAGAGTTAAATAGCAAACAACTTAACTATATTGAAAAAGTATATAAGAGTGGAAAAAAACTTTTGAATCTAATTAACGATATTTTAGATATATCAAAAATTGAATCAGGGAAGATAGAGTGGGAAGCAAAGAAACTAGACTTGATTGAGGTATTAAAAAATAGCTTAGTATTAGTTAAGGAAATGGCTAAAGAAAAGAAAATAGAGCTAAAATCAGATTTCCAAAGAGAGGGACTTGAATCTATAGAAGTAGATGGAAGTAAGATTAAGCAGGTAGTACACAATTTATTAACAAATGCAATCAAATTTACTCCTGATGGTGGACATGTTTATTTAAAGGTTTATAGAATGGATGACATAGTTAATATTGAAGTAACTGATACCGGAATTGGCATACCTGATGATAAAAAAGATGTAATTTTCAATCCATTTGTTCAGCTGGACTGTAATTTGAATAGAAGATATGAAGGTACGGGTCTAGGACTAAGTCTAGTAAAGGAAATAGTTGAATTGGCTAGAGGTAAATTATCTGTAGAAAGTGAAGTAGGTAAAGGTAGTACCTTTAAAGTAGAGATTCCTGCACTTTCAAGGGTTGAAATTAATTCTTTATCAGTAATAAATAATCAAGATGAGATAAGTGAACTTCAAATAAAGGAAGTTGATAGTGATATCAGAAAACATAGGGCGTTAGTGATTGAGGATGATGATGTTAGTGCTACTTTAGTTACAGAATATTTAAATACTTTAAACGTTGATGTAATACTTTCTAAAAATGGTGAAGATGCTCTTAAAACAGCCTACAATCTTAAAGATGACATATCCTTTATTATACTTGATATTATTTTGCCAGACATAACAGGATGGGATGTATTAGCTAAACTTAAGGAAGATAAAAAGCTAAAGGATATACCCGTAATAATTATTTCTGTTCTTCCAGAAGAAGAGAAAGGTTTGGCTTTAGGGGCATTTGAATATTTAATGAAGCCAATTTCTAAGGAATCATTAAAGACAATTGTAGAAAAAGTGTTATCTATAAACCAATATGATGAACATAGTACAAGAAAAGTACTAGCTATCGATGATGAACTTGATGCATTAGAAATTATAAGTGAGGTATTGACTAGTTATAATTGCCAAGTCTATACAGCTATTAATGGAAGAGCTGGACTTGATAAGGCGAGGACAGTTAAGCCAGATATTATACTACTTGATTTAATAATGCCAGAAATGGATGGGTTTGAAATACTAAATCAATTAGAAAAGGATGAAGAATTAAAAGATATACCTGTTGTGATTTTAACTGCCAAAATAATGTCATCAGATGAAAAGAGAAAGCTTAATGAGCGTGTTTATTTAGTATCTAATAAGAGTCAACTTGGATTAGAAAAGTTTAGGATAGCTATTGAAAAAGCTATGAAAGGGGATTTGGAGAGGAGGGATAACTAATGACAAACTATACAACAAAAACAGTTGCAATAGTTGATGATGATCCATATGCTAGACAGATGATTACAGAGCTGTTGATTCAATATGATTTTAAGGTAATAGAATATAGTAGTGGAGAAGAGGTTTTAAGTTCAGATATATCAGAGATAAAGTTAGTTATATTAGATGTAATGATGCCAGGTATGGATGGATTTGAAACCTGTCGCAAATTAAAGGAAAAATATGATGATAGACTGCCTATTATAATGCTTACTGCACTTGATGATAAAGAAAGTAAAAAAAGGGAGTAGAAGCAGGATGTGATGAGTTTTTAACTAAACCAGTAAGTCCAGTTGAATTATCTGTGCGGGTTAATAATCTAATAAAAATGGGCGAATTAGCAAGACAACTAAAGAAAAGAGATGAGTTAGCTAAGAAATTATTTTGCAAAATCCCAGACAAACAGGAAGAACACCAAGAAATAATAAGAATTCTAATTGTTGAAGACGACCCAGTTGACCAAGAGAGATTAAAAACATTCCTTTCAGAACAAGAGAAATATGAAGTTATCATAAAGGGAAATGGACGTGAAGCACTAGAGTGTCTTAAAAATAATAAATTTGATTTAATAGTATTAGATTTTTTTCTACCTGAAATGGATGGAATAGAGATATATAAACACTTTAAAAAACAACAAGAATATATAGCCCCTGCAATAATGATTACAGCTAATAATGATTCAAGAAACAAAGCAGAGAGCTTTGAAGTAGGTATTGATGAATATATGATAAAACCAGTAGATAAACTTGAATTATTAGCTAGAGTAAAGTCATTATTAAAGTCTTCTCAAAGACAGAGAAGCCTTTGGGCAGATTATAACAAAGCCATTGAGAAAGCAGTTAAAGACACTATGACTGGACTTTATAACAACACATATTTAAAAGAATATTTAACTAAGGAAATAATTTCAAGTCAAAATGATAAAGGTGCTTTAACTTTAATAATGTTAGATCTTGATGATTTTAAAAATTATAATGATGTTAATGGGCATGTACAAGGAGATGAGGCTCTGAAAAAAACAGCAGAAATTATAAAAAATAGCATCAGAAGTTCAGACTTAGCTGCACGATATGGGGGAGAGGAGTTTTCAGTAGTTTTACCAAGTACTACAATCGAAGAAGCCTATTATATTGCAAATAGGATACGAAAAAATACAGCAGATTATAATTTTACAGGACAGGAGAAGACTAAAAAAGGCAATTTGACTATAAGTGCGGGGGTTGCAGAGTTAAAGGAAGATGATAGCTTATACGATTTTTTAGAAAGAGCAGATAAAGCTTTATATGAAGCTAAAAGAAGGGGTAAAAATAATGTATTTTTAGCAGCCAAAGAAAACGGTTTATAAACGATTACTTAATTTGGAGGAATTGGCTATGTATGAATTACCGTCTGATATTACTATTTATAATGTAGAAAGTTTAAAAACAGCTTTAATTAACTATCTTGAAGCTCAATTAAAACAGGATTTAGTAATACTAGTTTTAGAAGCATCAAAAGTGAAGGATTTAGATACTGCAGGATTACAATTATTATTATCTTTTCATAAAACTTGTGTAGAACTTGGTATTGATTTAAGGATAGAGAACAGTAATGTGTTTTTTGAAGAATTAACTAAACTAACAGGTGCTAATACTTACATAAGCCGGGATGGTGATAACAATGGGTAATTTAATATTGGCTGTGGATGATTCTAGAACAATAAGGGCATCAGTTAAATATACCTTGGAAAAAGCAGGATATGAAGTTGTGTTAGGTTGTGATGGTAAAGAAGGACTAGATAAATTAAATGAATTAAAGCATCAGGGTAAAAAGCCTGATATGATTATATCAGATATCAATATGCCTAACATGGACGGCATATCATTTATTAAAGAGTTAAAAAACAAAATGGAGTATAAATTCATTCCTGTATTAGTATTGACAACAGAATCACAGCATCAAAAAAAAATGGAAGGGAAAAAAGCAGGAGCAGCTGGATGGTTAGTTAAGCCCTTTAAATCTCAACAATTGGTAGATGTTGTTAAGAAATTTGTCAGATAGAAGGGAGGAAAGATAATGGTAGATGACTATTTGCTTCAAACTTTTATAGAAGAAACAGAAGAACATCTCCAAACCATTGAGGAGGGGCTACTAGAGCTTGAAAAATATCCAGATGATAAAGAACTAATAGGAAATATTTTCAGAGCTATGCATAGTATCAAAGGTGGAGCAGGAATGGTAGGACTATCTAAAGTAAATGAAATAGCCCATGGTCTTGAGAATATATTAGAAGAAATCCGTCAAAATTCCAAACAGCTTTCTGAGAATGTAGTAAGCATATTATTACAAGGTATAGATATAATACGTCACATTATAGAAACTAAGGACTTTGAAGGAACAAATATTCAATCCAGAATTGATAAAATCAACAATGAAATCAATAACTATAATGGCGACCAACAAAGTAACAATGAGGGAAATAATGAAAAATATAAACATCATAAGGAAACAAATCAATTTAAGATTACCTTAAACTTAAATCAAAACATTTTTGAAACAGGAACTGACCCATTAATGTTATTGATGGAGCTCAGTGACATAGGAGATATAATTGAGGTTAGTTTAGATAAAAGCAAACTTCCTAATATATATGAACTTGACATTTATACATTTTACCTAAAATGGACAGTGATATTAGAAACAGATAAAAATAAAGAAGACATAGAAAACATATTTATATTTATTTTAGATGATAACGATATAAAGATAGAAGAAATAAAAGATAAATTAAAAACAAAAAACAAAGTAAAATCAACTATTAAAAGTGAATTTAATGAAAAACATAACAATTATAAAAAAGAAACAGTAAGGGTAGATACCAAAAAACTAGAAAATATCTTAAATGATATAGCAGAGCTTTTAATCTCTCAATCCAATGTTAAAAGAATTATAGGGCAGATTATAACTAAAAATCATTCCTTGAAAGAGGAGATAGACAATTCTTTTCAATCAATAGATAAAATAGTACGCAGAGTACAAGAACAGGTAATGAGTGCTAGTATGATTCCCATTGGAGGTACATTTACCAGATTACATCGTATTGTAAGGGACATAACTAAAAATAGTGAAAAGAAAGTAAATCTTGAAATTAACGGCAAAGACACTGAATTAGATAGAAAGATTATTGAAGAGCTAGCAGATCCATTAAATCATTTAATTCGAAATGCAGTTGATCACGGAATTGAAGCACCTAAACAAAGAAGAGAACTAGGTAAAGCCCCTGAAGGAAAGATTACCCTCGATGCATATCATCAACAAGGAAATATAATTATAGAAATAACAGATGATGGTAGGGGTATTGATAAAGAAAAAGTATTAAATAAAGCTAGGGAAAAGGGTTTGATAGAGGTTAATCAAGAGTTAAATGAGCAGGAAATATATAGTTTAATATTTAGACCGGGTTTTAGTACCAAACAAGAGGTGTCGGATATTTCAGGACGAGGAGTAGGTCTTGATGTAGTTAAAACTAATATTAACAATATAAGGGGTAATATCGAAATTTTATCTAAAAAAAATGAGGGGACAAAGTTCAAAATTAAACTTCCCCTTACATTAGCTATAATTGATGGCATAGTGTTAAGGGTAGCAAATGAAGAATTTGTGTTACCTGTAACATCAGTAGTAGAATTTATAGATGCACGAAGTCAAAGATTAGAACATGTGGAAGGTAAGGCAACTATAGTAAACTTACGTAATGAATACATTCCTTGTACAAGCTTACAGGAATTATTAGATATGAAGGGTAACTCTAAGAATTTAAATGAAGGAATATTAGTAATAATCCAGGAAAACCAAAAAAAACTAGCTCTACAAGTTGATGAAATAATAGGTCAAGAACAGGTGGTTATCAAAAATATAAATGAAAATATGGGGTATGCTGAAGGATTTGCTGGTGCAACCATTTTAGGAAATGGAGAAGTTTCTTTAATTCTGGATGTGTCATCTCTTTTTAAACTGGCCCATAGAGACTAAAAAGAGGGAATAAAGATGGACCGAATAATATTAGATAATGTTCAAGAGTTGAGTGAAAGGGACTATAGAAAAATAAAGGAGTTAGTTTATACATCTATTGGAGTAAATTTGACTGAAAGTAAAAAAAGCCTGATAAAATCAAGATTGTCTAAAAGGCTTAGGCAGTTAAATTTTAACAAGTTCAGTGATTATATTGAATTTTTAAACCAAAATCCCAATGAGCTTGAAATAATGTTTAATTTAATTACAACCAATGTTACAAATTTCTTTAGAGAAGAAAATCATTTTAAATTCCTGAGAAAAAAGTATTTACCTACTATAAAAACACAAACTACAAATAAAGCAAATCAAATGGAAATTAGAATATGGTCTGCTGGATGTTCAACTGGAGAAGAACCCTATTCTATATCTATTACAATAAATGAATTTTTTAAAAATAATAAACCTCCCTGTAAAATACTTGCCTCAGATATAAACACGGAAGTGTTAAAAAAGGCCCATAAAGGAATATATCCCCGCAAACAGGTAGAAAGAATTCCCTATGAATTATTAGTTAAGTATTTTAAACTTGGAATCAATGAAAATGAAGGATTATTTAAAATAAAGGATTCAGTTAAACAGTTAGTTACATTTAAAAAAATTAATCTCAATACAGAAAAAGAATATCCCATAAAAAAACCGTTAGATATTATTTTCTGTCGAAATGTATTTATTTACTTTGACTCTGAAACTCAAAACAAAATATTAAACAAGTTTTATAATGTGTTAAAGCCACAAGGAATTCTTTTTCTTGGACATTCAGAAAAAATAAATATTGAATCAGGAAATATAAAGGGATGGAACCAAATACAACCGACAATATATAAAAAGAACTAAGAGAGCGGTGATTACTTGAATAAAAGATACAATAAAAAGCTTAAAAGAGATGTATACGAAATATTTGCTGGTGAGTACTTTGTAACTGATAAAAGGTATGTAGTATTAAAGACCCTCTTGGGTTCCTGCGTTTCAGTGTGTTTAAAGGATGAAGTGACTGGGATTGCTGGGATGAATCACTTTATGCTACCAGCAAGTAAAAGAATAGAGAATATAATTATTAATGAAGATGCAAAATATGGAATTAACGCAATGGAATTATTAATAAATACTATGATAAAAAAAGGAGCTAAAAGACCATATTTAAAGGCAAAAGTATTTGGTGGGGGTAAAG
Source organism: Caldisalinibacter kiritimatiensis (assembly GCF_000387765.1). Classification (NCBI taxonomy): domain Bacteria; kingdom Bacillati; phylum Bacillota; class Tissierellia; order Tissierellales; family Thermohalobacteraceae; genus Caldisalinibacter; species Caldisalinibacter kiritimatiensis. The sequence continues at coordinate 34,718 of NZ_ARZA01000287.1, read as the reverse complement.
TGTTAGAACAAGAGTTAAGCAATGTTGCAAACTCAAATATTGAATTCGTTAAAGTATATTTAAACATGGAGCAAATACCAGTAATAACTAGTGATTTAGGTGATAACTATGGTAGAAAGATATTTTTCTTTCCAGACACATTCACAGTATATTTGAAAAAAATAAAGATTAGTAAAATGAGTACAAGTACCATTGCTAAAGAGAAGGAAATGTATACACGTATAAAACAGAAAAGTAAACAAGAGGGAGAACTTACTTTATTTTAACCTTTATAAGTTTTCACATTATGAGAGGGGATTATATTGAAAAGAAAGATTAAAGTCTTAATCATCGATGATTCTGCACTTGTTAGGGAGGTGTTAAGTAAGCTTTTACAGGATGATGAAGTGATAGATGTAGTAGCAACTGCAAGGGATCCTATTGATTCCATTGAAAAGATAAAAAAATATAAACCAGATGTTTTAACCTTAGATTTACAGATGCCAAAGATGGATGGTCTAACATTTTTAAAAAGAGTAATGGCACTACACCCATTTCCTATCATAGTAATTAGTTCCCTTACTAAAAAAGGTAGCATAGAAACTATTAAGGCGTTAGAGCTTGGAGCAATAGACTTTGTAGCAAAGCCCACTATAGGAATAAATAAGGGACTGAAGGATTTAAAAGAAGAAATAATTAGAAAAGTCAAATATGGTGCAAGTGTTGATACAAATAAGCTAAACAGATTATATAGACAAAGTAAAGTCAATATAAACACTTCAGAAATTCAAAAAAACGTTGCCAAAAAAAGCACTATAGAATTGATCGCCATAGGAGCTTCTACTGGAGGTACAAATGCTGTAAGGTATATTGTTAAGAAATTCCCGAAAAACTTGCCACCAGTTATTGTAGTTTTACATATGCCACCAAGATTCACTACAACCTATGCAGAAGATTTGAATAAAACTTGTGTAGTTACTGTTAAAGAAGCCCAAGATGGTGAAGAAATTTTAGATGGGACCGTTTATATTGCTCCCGGTGATAGGCACTTAACTATACAGAAGGGGATATCAGGGTATTATATAAAAATAGATCAAGGACCTAAGATTAATCATGTAAGGCCATCAATAGACAAAACCTTTTTTTCGATAGCTGATATAGTGTCACCTAATTGTATAGGTGTGATACTTACAGGTATGGGTAACGATGGAGCTAAAGGATTAAAAAAGATGCATAACAGAGGCTCACTCACAATAGCCCAAGATGAAGAAAGCTCAATAGTATTTGGGATGCCTAAACAAGCGATAGATATAGGTGCAGTAGATAAAGTATATCCTTTAGATGAGATTGCTTTTAGAATATTAGAAGCTCTTAATAAAAATTAAAAGGAGTGAAATAAATGTTCAAATTGTTTAATAATATTAAGCTTGGTTTTAAAATTAGTGGAGGCTTTGCAATATTAATAATAATTATTATATTTATGTCCTATATGGGATATAGTGGCTTAGATAATGTAAAAATCAATGTAGATCAGGCTACAGATGCTAGTGATTATGCAAAACTGGCATTAGAGTTAAGAAGAAGTGAAAAGAATTTTATGTTAACTCAGGAACAACAATATATCGATGCTATAGATCAAAATATAGAGCAAATGTTAAAAAATTTAGATGTAACTAAGAGTAAGCTTAGCCAAGCTGAGGATAAACAGAAGATAGATGAATTAAAAAAATTAGCTGAGGATTATAAACAAGCTGCTAATAATTATGCTAAAACTACAAATGAGCAAAATCAGTTAAGACAGACCTTTATAGAAAATGAGGCAACAATGATAAATGCTATTAAAGAGCTACAGAAAAGTCAAAAGACGGAATTAGACAATCTTTTATTACAAATACAAGATGGACAAGTAGACAAGCAAATGATTGATTTGATTCAGGGAAAGTTAAATAGCTATGGGATAGCTAGTAAATTACTAGATGATATAAATAGAATTGGAGAAAATGAGCGTAACTTTATTATAAATCTTTCAATTGATGAAGAACAGAGTAAATACGCTAACGATACTTTCACCGCATTTAAAACGGCAGAAAATACATTAGAAGAATTAAAGACACATTTTAGGGAACAACAGGATATTGACAGGGCTCAACAAGTACTAAATATGATTCAAGCAACCAAAGTTAGTTTTAATGATATTGTTAGTGCTGAAGAAACTAAAGATGAAGAAAAAGCAATACTTATTCAAACTGCTAGAAGCTTTTTAGAGCTTACAAACAATATGGAACAAAAACAACTTAATGATATGAATTCAGCCCATGCAACATCCCTTACCACAATTTTAATTGCTGCTATTATAGCTGTAGTTATTAGCATAATTCTCTCCTTTGTTCTTTCTAGGATTATAACAAAACCTATTTTAGCTGCTGTGGATACTGCTGCCTTTATAGCTGATGGTGATTTAAATGAAGAAATTAATGAAAAGTTTAAATCAAGAGGAGATGAATTAGGTAAACTGTCAAAATCCTTTGACAAAATGATTAATAGCTTAAATAATACATTAACTAAGATAAGTCAATCATCAGACACTGTAACAACAGCAGCAGAAGAAATAGCTACAGGTAATCAGGATCTTTCACAGAGAACCCAAGAGCAAGCATCATCCTTAGAAGAGTTTTCATCAACTATAGAAGAAATAACATCATCTATTGACGCTTCTTCCGCTAATGCTATAGAAGCAGTTAATTTATCTGATAAGACTTTAAGTAGTGTAAATGAAGGAGAAGAAGTAGTAAAGGATTTACAGGGAGCTATGGAAGAAATTACTGCAAGTAGTAATGAAATTGCTGAAATCATTGGTAAAGTAAATGATATAGCTTTCCAAACAAATTTACTAGCATTAAATGCAGCAGTAGAAGCAGCTAGAGCTGGAGAATCGGGAAGGGGTTTTGCGGTAGTTGCAGCTGAAGTTAGGAATTTAGCAGGACGTGCTGCAGAATCAGCTAAAGAAATAGAGAAATTAATTAAAAAGAGTATTAAGAGAATTGAGAATGGCAATGAACTTATGGAGGAAACTAGAAAAGTATTAGATGGAATAGTAGAAAATACCCGTAAGACTTCTGATGTGGTAGGAGAAATAGCGGCAGCTTTACGGGAACAAAGCTCTGCTACTACTGAAATAGATAATACTATTGAACAGCTTAATCAGGTAACTCAACAAAATGCATCCCTTGTAGAAGAAATAGCTAGCTCCAGTGAAAATATGAGTAGTGAAGCAATCGAACTAAGAGACCTTGTGGACCAGTTTAAATTATCTACACAGCACAAAAACATATCCAGAAGACCTAATACAAATAAAATTAGTAAAACTATAGTAAAAAACACTAAACAACAAGCTGCAGCTTCACAAGAGGATGATGACTTTGAATTTGACCCTGATGATTTTGAAAAGTTTTAAGAAAGGAGTAGATTTTTATGACAGAGGATATAAGAAAAGTAAAAAATGATAATGCATTAAACATACTTAATCAGCAATTAAATAGCATATCTGCAGAAAATCAATACGTTACATTCCAGATTGGTAGTGAAACATATGGTATAGACATTATGCTGGTACAGGAAATAGTTCGTTACCAAGAACCTACAAAGGTGTATAATGCTAATCCGATGATTAAAGGACTAACTAATTTTCGTGGACAAGTTATACCGATTATTGATATGCATAAGAAGTTTAGCTTACCAGAACAGGAATATGACAAATTTACTGTAGTTATAGTATTTGAAGTAAAAAATAAGACTATGGGTATGATTGTGGATAGGGTTTCTGACATTATGAGCTTTAGAGAAGAGGAAATTCAATTAATTGACAAAGATTTTGAAGAGGATATAAAGACAGAGCATATAGAAGGGATTGCAAAATCAAATGCTCAAATAGTACTTTTACTAAATGCTAATAGGGTTCTATCCTTTGAAGAACTAGATAAAATAGACAAGTACAACAAGATAGAAAATTAGTAGAAAGAGGGGGATATGATGAGAGTAGAGAGACTTAAAAACAATGCAATCATAAAACCAGAAGGAAGAATAGATATAAGGAACTCTCAAGAACTAAAGAAAAAGATGTTACAGATATACGATGAAGGATATAAATATGTGATTATTGATTTTTCTGAAGTGGAAAGTATCGATAGTTCAGGTCTAGGAAAACTTTTATTATTTCAAAAAAAGTTGAAGGAACGAGATGGAGAGTTAAAGATAACGAAGATTAACAATGATTATATAAAAAAGATGTTTAAAATGATACATCTAGATAAGGTAATAAACATAGAAGAATAGCTGTATTTATCATTTGAAATAGGGAGTGTTTAAAATGCTAAAAGAGGAACGGCTATTTAATGAGTTTTACATAGACATAGAAAATGTGATAGAAAGGCTAAAGGTATTACTTGATGATGTAAATGATTATTATAGTGTAGTATATAAATCAATACCAGAAATTGAGAGGAATTTACATCTTGCAGAAGAGGAAACAAAGGTTTTATTGGATTACCTGATTCATGCTAAAAATGAAGAGGATAGTAACCACCCCCAGTTAATATATAAAGCTTTAAAGGAAATCAAAAGTGATTTTGTTATTATAAACGAGCTAATGCTAAATCAGCAAGAGATTAAAGACATGTTAAACTCGTTTATCGACGAAAGCTCCCAAGAAGTATCCTTTAATAAGCTTTTAATAATAGTTAAAGAGACAGAGAAGATTTTAAATGGAGTCAATTTGATGGCTATTAATGCTGTTATATTTGCTTCAAATAGTGATAATGGTCAAGGCTTCGGTGTGATTTCCACAGAGATACAAAAGATGTCAAAAGTACTTGAAAATAATTTAGACAATATTTCAAAACTATTAAAATCATTATCTAAGTGGCATGCAAGTTTGAAAAAAAATATACGTGAAATTATATCGATTCAAGAACAAGCAACAGAGCTACATACTAGTGAAATAGATGCTACTTTTAAATCTATGATTGATTCAATTCAAATTATTAATGAGATATTAAATAGTGTTATAAAAAATGTAAATGAAGTTGTGAACCCATTTCAAGATATGATGGTATCGATTCAAAAGGAAGATATAGTAAAACAGAATATAGAAAACATTATCAAATCACTAGAAATTATAAAGGAGAAATATACTCAATATCAGACAATGGATACAACAGATAAATATAATCCGAAAAAACTAGACTTAATCAAGTTTATAAACACGGGAATGGAGCTTATTAAACAACTTGCTCATATGTCATTTGAAGAGCTGTTTTCATCAATTGATGAGATTGTAGATATATGTAATGGCTTACTTGAAAATCTAAATGAAGTAAAGCATGATGCTGAAAATATATCTAATCATTTCTATAACGAAGATAATAACTTGCAATACGTGGGTAGTGTTAATATTACGTTTAACACAGTTACTAGTTTAGTTAATAAACTTGTTTATAAGTTGGAATCAGTTAATAAAATAGTGAATGATAATAAGATAGTACAAAGAGATTTTTCAAATTATATCAATCATTTGAGTGATGAAATAGTGCAAATAAAAAACAGTATAAAGAGATTAAGAAAAATAGAGTTGTTAGCTCGGATAGAATTAGCACGTATGGGAGAGGGAAACAGTAACGACGATGGATTTACTAATCAACTTGAAAAAATAATGGACAGGATAGTCAATATAACTACTGAGAATACAGAGGTATTTCTAAGATTAAAGACTTTACTAGAAGGGGAATTAAACAGGTTTGAAGAGGTGATGTTAGACAATCAAAATAGAGTAGATTTAGTGATTGACAAAGTCGAGAGTTCTATGGAGAGAATTGACATGACTAATAAAATTATTAATGAAGCAATATTGGCTTTGTACAAGGATATTGAATATTTAGAGGAAAACCTTATTAAAGTATCATTTAAATTAAGGGAAACTGAGAGAATTAGAAAAATAGGAAGTGAGTTAACAAAAACAATTGATATAAGTTGTCAAAGGTTAAACGATGAGTGGGAAAATATTTTAGCTAATAGCGATATAGATAGTTGGGACTTAAAAAGTAGTAGTTTAAAGGAAATAGTAAATCAATTTACAACCTATTTAGAGAGGGAAATAGCAAATAACTTTTTAGAACAGGATGGCTCTTCAATGGATTCTAATGCGGGGGAATTAACGCTTTTTTAATTATACTATCGGGGGTTTTTTATGGGAATAAAATTAAAAGTATTTGATAACGAAAAGAAAGTGAATATAATAATTGTATTATTGAGCTTAATTGCTCCAATTTCATTATACTTTACAAAGCCTATAATTCATGAATTAATCTCTATAAGTTATATAATTTCGGTAGTTAGTATTAAGAGAAGGAGAAGGACCGGTATACATTCTTTTGTATATATATCTATTATTTTAATTATTTTTAGTTTATCGGCTGAAAAATATCCTACTACATCCTTAATTCGTAGTATTGGCCTAGGATTATTTATCAGTATTTATTTAGGTAGTTTATTTGAGAAAATAGATAGGAAGCGGGGAGAGATAGATTATTATAGGAAGTTTGAAAGATTAATTACTAGTTTTTCGACCTATTTTGTAAACTTATTACCAGAGGAATTAGATGATGGAATAAATTATGCTCTTAAAGAAATAGGTGAATTTGTAGATGTAGATAGGGTTTATATTTTCCTGCTTAGAAACGATAATATGATTATGGATAATACCCATGAGTGGTGTAAAGAAGGAATAGAGCCACAGAAGGATATGCTACAAGACTTACCTTCACAAACATTTCCATGGTGGATGAGTAAGCTTAACAATTTCGAACATATAAATATTAAGTCTGTGGACAATATGCCTAAAGGGGCAGCAACAGAGAAAGAGATACTTAAAGAGCAGGATATACAGTCTGTATTGGTTGTGCCTATTTCATGTGAAGGAAAATTACTTGGTTTTTTCGGTTTAGATTCTGTAACAGAGGAAAGGCAATGGTCAGAAGATATAATATCACTATTAAAAATTACGGGACAAATTTTTGGTAATGCTATCGATCGTTCCATCAAGTATATTGAGTTGGCTGAAAGTAGAGATACTCTAAAGCAAATAACAGATAATATGACAGATATGGTATGTCAAGTAGATACAAAGCTTACATACCAGTATATAAGCCCTTCATTTGAAAGAATACTAGGTTATAGCTCAGAGGAATTAATAGGAGAAAGTATTTTTAAAGGAATACATCCCGATGATGTAGATAAGATAAAAAAAGCTGCTAAAGAGTATCCAATAGAAATAAGTGAAGGAATGCTTCAATATCGTATGCAGAGAAAAGATGGTAGTTATATATGGGTGGAATCAGCAGGTAAATTGATAACTGATATAAACTCTAATAAAGTAATTGCTTCAGAATTCAATATAAGAGATATAACTAAACGTAAAGTTTTAGAAGACAGACTAAAAAGTAGAATGAAATTAGAACAACTAATTATTAAAATGGCAGCTAATTTTATTAACTTGTCTGCAGATGAAATTGATAAAGGAATAATTAACTCTTTAAAAAAAATAAGTGAATTTGCAAATGCAAATCATAGCTTTATAATGCTAATATCCGATGATGACAACAAAATGAAAATGGAATATGAATGGTATTTAAAAGATGAGTATAAAGGAAGAATTAAAAAGAAGAGTATAAAAGCACAGCAGATACCTTTATTTATAGAGAAAATGAAAGATAAAAAGATTCTAAAAATAAATAGGGATGAAAATCTATCCTTTGAAGAAGACTTAAGAGAAATTTTATTTTTAGAGGATACTAAGTTACTTATTTTATTATCTATGTATTCTAAAGAAAAATTAATCGGTGTTTTAGGATTTAATATAGGGAAGTTAAGCAGTTGTTGGTCAGATGAAATAATCGAGTTGTTTCAAGTGATTTCCGATATATTTGTAAATGCATTAGAACGAAAAAGGTATGAAGATGTAATTAATAATTATATTGCACGTTTGAATAAATCATACCGAGAAATTGAAATAGCTCAACAAAAAGTAGTGCAGAATTTAGAAAAAGCGAAAAAAATTCATACCCATTTTCTACCTGATAGATTTCCAGTTTTAAAGCATATAGTATTTGCTGCTGATTATACACCTGCTGGCAATCTAGGTGGAGATTTTTATAATATTATCCACATAGACGATAAGGTTTTATTTTACCTAGTAGACATAACTGGTCATGGACTTGATGGTGCTCTACTTAGTATATTTGTTCGCGAAACCATAAATAGCTATCTACTATCCCTAAATAATATAGGAGAAAAATTAACCTCAGTAAAGGAAATAGTACAATTTATCTACGAACAGTATTGTCATGAAAATTTCCCAGAGGATTATTTCATTTGTATTTGTCTAGGACTTATTGATACCAATTCTATGGAAATACGTTTATCTAATATGGGTTTACATTATCCCCCTTTGGTTGTGTATAACAATGGAAAGCTAAAAAGACTTCCCAAAATTGGATTGCCTATTTCTAATGCACTTGATAGAGAGTATTACGATTTTAGTAATATGAAAGAAGAAAAAATTGTTTTAGAAATTGGAGATACTATGTTTCTTACCACTGATGGATTAATTGAAGAATTTGTGTCAGGTGAAATTTACGGAGAAGAAAGAATTAAAGATTTACTAATTAATAATTATAAAATGCCACCTGAGTTGATTATTAGTCAAGTTAAGTATGATTTTCTAAAATTTACAGGAAAGAATCAGGGAAAGGATGATGTAACTATACTAGTAATTCAAAGAAAAAAACATCCTTTAAATAGTTTCCACAACATAATTAATAATGATATGGATGAGATATATGAAATAAGACCAAAAATAGAAGAGTTCTTAAAATTCTATTGTAACAATATAGAAGAATTGTGGATAGGATTGATGGAAATATTGATTAATGCTATAGAACATGGTAATAGGATGAGGAAAGATAAAAGGGTTGAGATTAATATTGATGTTTATGAAGAATTTATTCAAATAAGCGTAGAAGATGAAGGTGCCGGTTTCAATTGGAAAGATATAGTGTTTACTATGCCTCCTATTGAATTTACATTTAGTGAACGGGGAAGGGGTATAATGATAGCACGAAAAGCCTATGATTATATCTGGTACAATAATAAAGGGAATAAAGCCTTTTTATTCAAAAGGTATTAATTTACTGTTTATAAAGTTTAAAGTAAAGGTGGAATCTTAACATGGAAATACAAAAAAGATATCAAGTACTCTTCCAAAATAGCCCTGATGGTATTGTCTATTTTGATAAAGACTATAAAATATTAGAGGTTAATAAAACATTTGTTAAACTCTTTGGATATTCCTATGAAGAATGTATCGGGAAGGACTTAGATGATATGGTTATGCCTGTTGAGAAAAGAAATAAGGCAAAGGAAAAAACTATTGAACTATTTAGAAAAGGTATAGTAGATGTTGAAGATATTAGATATAAAAAGACAGAAGACCCTATATATGTAAATATAAGAGGGATTTTAGTAAGAGTGGGAAACCAAATAGAGGGTGGATATGCAATTTATACAGACATAACAGAAAAAATTAGATATAAAGAGGAATTAGAGTTGGTGAATGAGGACTTAGAGGCAATTGTACATCAATTAATAGCCGGAGAAGAAGAACTACAAACCCAGTATGCAGAAATACAAAGGTATACTGAGTATTTAGAAGAATTAAAACAAAAATATGAGATTGCTATTAAAGGTATAGATAGTGGTATTTGGGAAGTAGATGCAGAGGATGAAAGGGTATATCTATCTGAGAACTTTGCAAAATTAGTATCCATAGATCTTGATGAGACCAGTAATATTTATGAAGTGTTAGACAAAGTTGTTGTACCTGAAGATAAAAATGTACTATTACGGGATTACAAAAGGTATAAAAGGGGAGAAAAGGAGCAGATTTATTGTCAAGTCCGTATTATAGACAAAGACGGGAAAGTAAGATGGTTTTTGGTTAGTGGTAAAGGTGTAACAAATAGAGATGGAGACGTAAAGGCGTTACATGGTGTATTGGTAGAAATCAGTCAAATAAGAAAGCAAGAGGAAAAGATTAAGTTTCTTGCCTATCACGACTCATTAACCCATTTGCCTAATAGAAGAAAATTTATAGATATTTTAAAAGAAGAAATTGAAAACAACAAAAAGGGAACAGTAATGTTACTTGATTTAGATAATTTTAAAAAAGTAAATGATTCTTTAGGTCATGCATATGGGGATGAACTGATTAAAAAGGTTGCTGGGATTTTAGTTGATATAGCTGAAGACAAAATGACTGTATTTCGTTTTGGGGGAGATGAGTTCTTAATACTTATAAAAAATCAAGATGACCCTATTGAGCTTGAAGAGTATGCAGATAATATACTATTAGCGTTACAACATAATATTGTAATAACTGAGATTGAAGACTCTATTTCAGCAAGTATCGGTATTGTTCGATATCCTAATGATAGCAACACTATAGATGATATATTAATGAGGGCAGATATATCGATGTATCAAGCTAAAATAACAGGCAAAAACAGATATACTTTTTTCAATCAGGAAATGATGAATCAGTTTAATGAAAAAATAGAAGTAGAAACTATTATCAGAAAGGCTATTTCAAATGAAGACTTTAATTTAGTATATCAACCTATTATAAATACACATACTGGAGATGTAGCATCCTTTGAGGCACTTTTAAGACTTAAAGACAAAAATATTTCTCCGGCAATATTTATACCAATAGCAGAAAGGTCAGATTTAATTTTATCTATAGGAAAATTTGTTATAAAAGAAGCAGTAAGACAGTTAAGTCAATGGAAGAAAGAAGGACGGGAACTAAAGCCAATAGCCATAAACCTATCACCTAAACAGCTTTATGACAATAACCTTTTAAAATTTTTAAAAGGAGTATTAGATGAATATGGTGTTGAGCTATCATATCTTGAAATTGAAATTACCGAGAGGGTATTAGTAAAAAATCAAGTAGAAACTATAAAAATCCTCAATCAATTAAAGGATTTAGGTGTTAGTCTATCTCTAGATGATTTTGGGACAGGTTATTCATCCTTCAATTACTTAACATTCATACCCGTAGATAAAATTAAACTTGATAAATGCTTAATTGATAAGTTTTTGGAAATGGAAAATATTAAGGTGATGGATAGTCTAATCACCCTTGCCCATAGCTTAAAGCTAAAGGTTGTAGCAGAAGGAATAGAGAGAATGGAGCAGTATAAAAGACTAAGAAAGGGCAACTGTGACTATATCCAAGGGTATTTATTCAGTAAGCCATTAAAATTAAATGAGGTAGAAAAGATTTATTATAAAAACTTTTTACAAAAATGAGTCAGGGGGACAGTCCCTTGACTCATTTGATTTAAAGATTCCAGTGGAAAGAATGTCAAAATCCAATCACCTTAAAAACAACCCATTATCTCAATATTATAGAAAAGGAAATTAAAATTAAAGTTAAGTAGGTATTGAGTATATAAAATTTCAATAATTTGAGATTATATATGAAATGCTGTATAATAAGATTAAATACTATACAATAAATAGTTTAAAAAGCTGTGAATGAATAGTATTCATTCACGGCTTTTTTATTAATTAATGAAAAGAGAGGTAATTAAATGAAAACAGTACAATTTGACAATCTACAAATATCATCAAAGCTAAAGAGAGCGATTAAAGATATGGGATTTGAGGAGGCAACACCAATTCAAACTAAATCTATACCTCAAATTCTAGAAGGCAAAGATATAGTGGGGCAGGCACAAACGGGTACAGGGAAAACAGCATCATTTGGAATTCCTATTTTAGAGATGATAGATGCTAATAACAAGAACATACAGGCTTTAGTTTTATGTCCTACTAGGGAATTAGCAATCCAAGTTGCTGAAGAAATAAAAAGACTAGCAAAATATATGAAAAAGATTAAAATTTTGCCTATTTATGGAGGTCAGCCAATTAACCGGCAAATACATGCTTTAAAAAGAGGAGTTCAGATAGTTATAGGGACTCCAGGTCGTGTTATGGACCATATGAGACGAAAAACATTAAAAATGACTAATTTAAGGTTGGCAGTACTTGATGAAGCAGATGAGATGTTAAATATGGGATTTAGAGAAGATATAGAAACAATTTTAAAAGCTACACCAAAAGATAGGCAAACTATTTTATTTTCAGCTACAATGCCAAAAGCTATTTTACAAATAGCTAAAACATACCAAAATAAGCCTGAGTTTATAAAAGTAGTTCATAAAAACTTAACTGTACCAAGTATAGAACAATACTATTTTGAGATGAAACAAAGAAATAAATTCGAAGTTTTAACTCGATTGATAGATATACACAACCCCAAATTATCATTAGTATTTTGTAACACAAAAAAGCAGGTAGATGAATTAGTGCTTCGATTACAGGGAAGAGGATATTTTGCAGATGGTCTTCATGGTGATATGAAGCAGCGACAAAGGGATAGAGTTATGAATAGTTTTAGAATGGGAAATACAGAGATTTTAGTTGCAACAGATGTAGCTGCTAGGGGTATAGATGTGGATGATATAGAAATAGTATTTAATTATGATGTACCACAGGATGAAGAATATTATGTTCATAGAATTGGACGTACAGGTAGAGCTGGACGAACTGGTAAAGCTTTTACATTTGTTGTAGGTAAAGAAATATATAAGCTAAAAAACATACAGAAATATACAAAAACAAAGATAAAAAGGGAACGAATACCTTCTATTAGAGAGGTGGAAGAAAGCAAAGCGTCAATTATACTAGATAAAATAATACACATTATTGAAAATGAAAATTTAAGTAATGAAATTAGTAATATTGAAAAGCTTTTAGACGATGACTATACAGCTATTGATATAGCTGCTGCACTATTAAAAATGACTATGGGAAAAGGTCAAGAAAAAAGTGAAGATAATAAGTTGCAGTTAGATGATAATAAAGTAGAGTCCGATATGGTAAGATTATTCATTAATGTTGGTAAAAAGAAAAAAATAAGACCAGGTGATGTAGTTGGAGCAATATCAGATAATGCTGAAATTCCAGGAAATTTAATTGGAAGTATTGATATACACGATAAATATACATTTGTAGAGGTACCTAAAGAGTATGGAAAGCAAGTATTAAATAGTATGAAAAATAATACTATAAAAGGTCAAAAGGTTAACATTGAGCTGGCTAATAGAAAATAATTTTTTAGAATAAAATTATTTTAAGAAAAAATCAATAAATATAAGAGTCTTTTCATATATTATCAAATAAGCACTAGGTTGGCGTTAAAGGAAAGACTCTTATAAAAATTATTATATTATTATCTGTCAGCAAAAGCGATTTTCTCTTTATTTATGAATTGATTAATTAATTTAATTGGTACTCTAGTGTCTAAATATATACTCATTATTGTAGCTGGATTATTATTAAATATATAGTTTCTTACCTTTTCATATTGTTGTGTACAAGTATCACACATAGATTGAGTTTCATGCCTTTTTATATAAAATGTTCCACAGGATTCACATATACCCCTTTGCATTTATATCACCCCTTATATGTTCTTCCTAGGAGTTATATACTTTAATAATTAATATAAAAGTATATACTTTTTCTTATTTATAATTTATATAAAAATTAGTTAAAAATCTATGGGAAGCAGACCTCAAATATAGTGCTACTATTTATCTATTTAAATATGTCTAATGGTACTAAATATAATTTTATAGTCCTAGGAAAAGTTTACATTAGCATTAAAATTGTTAATAATTTAACACCAATATAATCAAAATACTGTTAAATTAACCTTAATACATCCAAAAAATATCAACTAAAGAAGTGAAATTAAAAATAAAACATTTTCCCTCTCGATTTCTAACTTATAATTATACAGATATAGTTTGACTGACATTTATTGCATTGTTAAAATATAAACGAATAATGTTAAATAAATAACAAAGTTTCGGGAGGGTCATATATGGCACAAAAGGTACAACAAAAAAAGAATGTTAAAGACAGAATTGATGAGTTAGTTGCTAAAGCTAATAAAGCTAGAGAAGAGTTCATGGAGTTAGACCAAGATCAAATCGATAATATTGTTAAAGAAATGGCATTAGCTGGATTAGATAAGCATATGTATCTAGCAAAAATAGCCGTAGAGGAAACAAATAAAGGAGTATATGAGGATAAAGCGACTAAGAACATTTTTGCTACAGAATATATATACCATAGTATAAAATACGATAAAACAGTAGGGGTTATAGAAGAAAATAATGAAGAAGGTTATTCACTAGTTGCAGAGTCTATAGGAGTTATAGCTGGAGTTACTCCTGTAACAAATCCTACTTCTACTACTATGTTTAAAGCAATTATAGCAATGAAAACAAGAAATCCTATCATATTTAGTTTCCATCCTTCAGCTCAAAAATGCTCTGCAGAGGCTGCAAGGATAGTAAGGGATGCTGCTATTAAAGCAGGAGCTCCAGAAAACTGTATCCAATGGATAGAAGAGCCTTCAATAGAGGCTACTAATTCACTTATGACACATGAAGGGGTATCTTTGATACTAGCAACAGGTGGACCAGGGATGGTTAAGTCAGCATATTCATCAGGAAAACCAGCCCTTGGCGTAGGTGCAGGTAACGTACCTTGCTATATAGAAAAGACAGCAGATATTAGACAGGCAGTAACGGATTTAATACTTTCTAAAACATTTGACAACGGTATGATTTGTGCTTCAGAGCAAGCTGTAATCATAGATGAAGCTATATATCACAATGTAGTTCATTTAATGAAAGAATATAATTGCTATTTCTTAAGTAAAGATGAAATCAAGAAATTAGAAGAAGTAGCTATCAACAAAGAAAAGGACTCTATAAACCCAGCAATAGTTGGTCAAAGTGCTTATACAATTGCTAAAATGGCAGGAATAAATGTACCTAAAGATACAAAAATTTTAATTGCAGAATTAGAAGGGGTAGGACCTAAATATCCATTATCTAGAGAAAAATTAAGCCCAGTGTTAGCTTGCTATAAAGTAAAAGACTATAAAGAAGGAATCAAGAGGTCTATAGAAATGACAGAGTTTGGAGGATTAGGACATTCAGCAGTTATTCATTCAAATGATGATGACATTATTACTGAGTTTGCTGAAAAGGTTCAGGCAGGTAGATTAATAGTAAATGCACCTTCTACTCATGGAGCTATAGGAGATATATATAATAGAAATATACCATCATTAACATTAGGATGTGGAACTATGGGTAACAATTCAACTACTGATAATGTGTCAGCAGTAAACTTAATTAACGTTAAAAAAGTTGCTAAAAGAAGAGTCAATATGCAATGGTTTAAAGTACCACACAAGATATATCATGAGTTTGGATCAATTCAATATTTAACTAAAATGCCAAATGTAAATAAAGTTGTTATAGTAACAGATAAAGTAATGGTACAACTAGGATATGTGGATAAAGTTATGTACCATTTAAAGAAAAGAATGAATGCAGTACAAATAGAAATATTCTCAGACGTAGAGCCAGACCCTTCAGTTGAAACTGTTATTAAGGGTGCAGAGATGATGAGAGATTTCAAACCAGATACAATAATTGCCTTAGGTGGAGGTTCTGCTATCGACGCAGCTAAGGGTATGTGGCTATTCTATGAACATCCAAAGCTAGACTTTAATGCATTAAAACTTAAATTCATGGATATCAGAAAGAGAACATTCAAGTTCCCTAAATTAGGTAAGCTTGCTAAAATGGTAGCTATACCAACTACTTCAGGTACAGGATCAGAAGTTACAGCATTTACTGTAATAACAGATAAAAAGAATAACGTAAAATATCCTCTAGCAGATTACGAATTAACTCCAGATGTTGCCATATTAGACCCAGATTTTGTTATGACAGTACCACAAAGCGTTACTGCTGATACTGGAATGGATGTATTGACACATGCAATCGAAGCGTATGTATCGGTTATGGCTACTGATTTTACAGATGCATTAGCTTTAAAGGCTATAAAATTAGTGTTTGAATATTTACCTAGAGCATATAAGAATGGAAGCGACAAAGTAGCAAGAGAAAAAATGCACAATGCATCATGTATGGCTGGTATGGCATTCACAAATGCATTCTTAGGAATAAACCACTCTTTAGCTCATAAGTTAGGTGGAGAGTTCCATATACCACATGGTAGAGCAAATGCTATACTATTACCTCACGTGATTGAATATAATGCAACTAAACCAAGTAAGTTTACTGCATTCCCTAAATATAAAGAATTTATTGCACATAAGAAGTATGCTGAGATAGCTAAAGCATTAGGTCTTAAAGCTGATACAGTAGAAGAAGGTGTTAAGTCATTAATTGAAGCAATTAAAGGATTAATGAAAGAGTTAAATATGCCAATGACAGTAAAAGAATGTGGAATTGAAGAAAAAGAATACTTTGC
Source organism: Caldisalinibacter kiritimatiensis (assembly GCF_000387765.1). NCBI lineage: Bacteria > Bacillati > Bacillota > Tissierellia > Tissierellales > Thermohalobacteraceae > Caldisalinibacter > Caldisalinibacter kiritimatiensis. The sequence goes on along the minus strand of NZ_ARZA01000287.1, from coordinate 18,194 downwards.
TAAAATTGAAAAACTTGCAGATAGAGCTTTTGAAGATCAGTGTACAACAGCAAATCCAAGATTACCTCTTGTTGCAGAATTAGCTGAGATTTACAAGAAAGCATACGGAAAAGTAGATAAAAGCAAAACTAAGTAAAAACTAAAGCAGCCCAGTTGGGCTGCTTTAGTTTTTTAATGGCAAATTTCAACCATAAATGGCACCCAAAATATTACCATTTAGTTAATTTTATATTTGTGAATGAGAGTAAGTAGCATGATATGGCGTTGGCATGAAAAATGCAATATTGAATTAATATAAGAATACCTATAGTAAGAACATAAATTAATTAATATAGAGGGGAGATTTGTGATGTTAAAGTTGATTAAGAATGGTGAAGTATATAATCCAGATTATATAGGAAAAAAAGATATACTAATTACAGGAAATAAAATAGGGTATGTTGCAGATGATATTAGCGTACCAAAAGACTTTGTAGACATAGAGGTTATTGATGCTAAAGGTAAATTTGTTGTACCAGGTTTTATTGATTCCCATGTTCATATATGCGGAGGTGGGGGTGAAGGAAGTTTTAAAACAAGGACTCCAGAAATACAGTTAACTGATATAACAATTGGAGGAGTTACTACAGTTATTGGAGTTTTAGGTACTGATGGAACAACAAGAACTATGTCTAATTTATTGGCAAAGGCTAGAGGGTTAGAAGAGGAAGGTATTACATGCTATGTACATACAGGTTCATATCAAATCCCAGTGAGAACAATAACAGGTAGTGTACAGGATGATATCATTTTAATAGATAAAATAATAGGTGTTGGAGAGATTGCTTTAGCTGACCATAGGTCATCTCAACCGATTTGGGAAGATGTAGCTAAGCTAGCAGCTGCTGCAAGAGTAGGTGGAATGTTATCAGGAAAAGCAGGAGTGGTAAATATTCATATGGGAGACAGTAAAGATACATTAAATATTTTATATGAAGTTATAGAAAATACAGAAATACCTATAACTCAGTTTATGCCAACTCATATGAACAGAAACCCATATTTATTTGAAGATGCAATAGAATATGCAAAAAAAGGTGGCTATGTAGATTTTACAACTAGCACTACAGATAAGTTTTTAGAAGAAGGAGAAGTTAAGTGTGGTACTGCAATAAAAACAATGTTAGAAAACGGAGTATCAATTAACAACATTACATTAACCTCAGATGGACAGGGAAGCTTACCAGACTTTAATGAAGATGGAGAATATATAGGACTTCAAGTAGGTAAAGTTACATCATTATATGAAGCTGTAAGAGCAGGTATATTGGAAGATGGATTGAAAATAGAGGATGCCATTAAGGTTATAACCTCAAATCCAGCTAACATATTAAAGCTACATAATAAAGGATATATTAAAGAGAATAAAGACGCAGATATAGTATTACTTGATAAAGATGATTTAAGTATTGATACAGTAATAGCATTAGGTAAGGTAATGATAAGGAATAAACAGGTATTTGTTAAAGGGACCTTTGAATAATATAAATTGTTATAAAATCCTTTTTTCTAGTTTATAGAAAAAAGGACTTTTTCCTTTTTGAATAGAATTATATGTAATAAGAGTTGGGGGGATAAATGTGGGGATGAAGAGTATAACTCTTGTTACTGGTAGTGAGATGACGAGAAAAGTTTTAGTTGCTCAATTAAAGGAATACTTATATGATATAGCAGATATTAAAAGCTACGCTATTGACGAAGGGATAGACCATGTGATATCTGATGAATTGGTGATATTATCTAGTTATTTAGTAAAGGAAGAGCTTATAGAAGCTAATTTATTAGATACAAATTGTGAAATGATTGTGTCAGAGAGGACACTAAGCTATGACCACATCGACCAGATTGTTTTACTTCCTAGAAATACTGAAGTTTTATTTGTAAATGATGTAAAAGAAACTGTATATGAAGGAATAGAGATATTAAAAGATTTAGGTATTGATTATATAAAGTATATACCTTATTACCCAGGAAAAAAAGAACCAGTAAAAAAAGTAGATATAGCTATAACTCCTGGAGAAGCAGATAAAGTACCTAAATTTGTTAAAAAGGTCTATGATATAGGCCCTAGATTAATGGACTTTATTACAATTACAAAGATATTAAATAAATTAGGAATCTTAGACCAAAAAGCAGGACAGTTTTCACAAAAATATCTTCAAAAGATTATAGATATGTCTAAAAGAATAGCTTTATCGACTAATGAAATTTCAGATTTAAATGAGCATTTAAGCTTAGTTATAAACGGACTAAATGATGGATTACTAGTGTATGATGTTAATGGAATTATAAGTGTTTTTAATGAAAATTTAAAGAAGATTCTGAACTTAGCTTATCCTAAAGTAATAGGAAGAAGTATAAAAGATGTCATATATAATAAAAAACTATTAACATTTTTGATGAATAAAGAACTAGAAGAAGAAAGAGTTATTGACATTGATGGAGTAGAAGTAGTAGTAAATAAGTTTCAACTTCCTGAAAACAATTCAATAGTAGCTACATTTAAAAATGCAAAGGAGACAATAGAAAAGAGTAATAAACTTAGAAGGGAATTAATAAATCGAGGCTATTTTGCTAAGTATTCTTTTGATGACATAATAGGTAAGAGTTTTAAGATTAATAGAGTAAAGGGTATTGCTAAAAAATTAGCTAAATCAGATTTGACTATTCTAATTGAAGGTGAAAGTGGAACGGGTAAGGAGTTATTTGCCAGTGCTATACATAATGAATCAAGGCGTAAACAAGGACCATTTTTAGCTGTAAATTTTAGTGCATTACCTGATGAGCTTATTGAAAGTGAATTGTTTGGCTATGAAGAGGGTGCATTTACAGGAGCTAAAAAAGGGGGAAAAGCAGGATTATTTGAACAAGCCGACGGAGGAACTATATTTTTAGACGAAATAGGAGATATATCTATGAAAGTACAGACTAGATTATTGAGGGTTTTACAAGAAAAAGAAGTTATGAGAATAGGAGGTACAGAAATAAAGTCTGTAGATGTACGAGTAATAGCAGCTACTAATAAAGATTTAGTCAATATGGTGAACGAGAGAAAATTTAGAGAAGACTTATATTATAGACTTAAAATGGGCTATTTGAAGATACCGCCTTTAAGAGAAAGAAAAGAAGATTTAATTGAATTAATGAATTATTTTATTAAAATTGAAACAACTGAAAATATAAAAATTAGTGATGAAGTAATAAAAGAACTTCTAAAATATGATTGGTACGGAAATGTACGTGAGTTAAAGAATACTTTAAGTTATATGTTGGCTGTAAGAGAAGGAAATACTTTAACATTAAAAGATATACCAGATAGAGGATTTTTTAAAAGAGAATTAAAGGATATACAAAGGGATAGTATATTAAATCAAGAAGAATTAACAGATGAGCTTAAGTTCATATTAGAAAAAATATATCAGTTTAGTAAAAAAGGAGAAATTGTAGGTAGAGAAAAGCTTGCAAAGGAAACTAAATATACAAAGTATGAAATGACTAAATATCAAATGAGAAGTAGATTGAATAAACTTGAAAGAATGGGATTGATTATTAAGAAAAAGGGTAAACACGGAACCATTTTAAGTAATAAGGGAGAAGAGGTTATAATGGGTTTAATGACATAGTTTATAATTTAATGGTTACCATTAAAAAGCCAAGAATAGCCTAAACCATTAGAAGAATCATAAAATTCCCCTGTGAATATTTGGCATATATATTGCAACTATATTAAAGTGCAATCAATATAAAAATTAAAAGGGGGATTAGTTAATGTCAACAGAAGTAAAAAAAGAAAAAAAATCCAGAAGTTTTAGGACACCAGATACTTATGTAATTATTTTCTTTGTAGTTTTATTTGCTGCACTATTAACTTATTTAGTACCGCTTGGACAGTTTGATACTCAAGAAGTTACATTCCAAAAGGCAGATGGTTCAGAAGACACTAGAACCGTACCAATACCTGAAAGTTTTAGGATTGTAACCAATGAAAACGGTAACCCTGTTAAAGAAGGTGTCGGTTTATTTAAACCATTTGGTGGCGTAGGTGCATTGAACTATGCATTTGAAGGATTAGCAAGTGGAAGTAAATGGGGGACAGCAGTAGGTGTAGTAGCATTTATTCTAGTTATCGGTGGAGCCTTCGGTATTATTTTGAGGACTGGAGCAGTGGAAGCTGGAATTTTATCGATGATAAAGAAGACACAAGGTAAAGAATCACTAATAATTCCTATACTCTTCCTTTTATTCTCAGCTGGTGGAGCAATCTTTGGAATGGGCGAAGAGGCTATACCATTTGCAATGATTGTTGTACCTATAGTTATTGCAATGGGATATGATGCTATAACTGGTATTATGATTACTTATGTTGCCACACAAATTGGATTTGCAACTTCATGGCAAAACCCATTTGGTGTAGCTATAGCTCAAGGGGTTTCAGGAGTACCTGTAATGTCAGGTTTCTGGTTTAGATTTATCATGTGGATATTCTTTACTGTAGTTGGTATCACTTACACATGGATTTATGCTAAAAAGATTAAGAAAGACCTTACTAAATCAGTTTCTTATGAATCAGATGCATTTTATAGAGAGGACTTCAAAGGTAAAGAACATATTGATGTAAAATTTGAGTTAGGTCATGCATTAGTATTATTAACAATTTTACTTGGTGTAATTTGGGTAGTTTGGGGAGTAGTTAAACATGCATATTATATACCTTCTATAGCTAGTCAATTCTTTATCATGGGATTAGTTGCAGGTATAATAGGTGTTATATTTAAGTTAAATGATATGACTTTAAACGATATAGCTACATCATTTAGGGATGGAGCTAAGGACCTAGTAGGAGCTGCATTAGTAGTTGGTATGGCAAATGGTATTATATTAGTTCTTGGTGGTACAAATCCTGGTGAACCAACTGTATTAAACACTATACTTCATTCAATAGGTAATGCTGTTGGCTCATTACCATCTGCAGTATCAGCTTGGTTTATGTATTTATTCCAATCAATATTTAATTTCTTTGTAGTATCAGGTTCAGGTCAGGCTGCATTAGTTATGCCACTTATGGCACCACTTGCCGATATAGTTGGTGTAACTAGACAGGTTGCTGTATTAGCTTATCAATTAGGTGATGGATTTACTAACTTAATAGTTCCTACATCAGGCTGTTTGATGGGAGTATTAGGTGTTGCAAAGCTTGACTGGGGTAAATGGGCTAAATGGCAAATCAAATTTCAAGGTATTTTATTCGTATTAGGTTCAGTATTTGTAATTGTTGCAGCATTAATAGGATTTAATTAATGTGAAAAGAAGGGCTGTTGACTATGAAGGTCAACGGCCTTTTTATTTAGGGACGTGAGCGTATATAAATTAAAAATTTAAAATGTAAAATTGAAAATTAAGGTAGTTTTGAATAAACTAGAGGCTCATTAAATTAAAAATACTCAAGATGAATACATTTGATTCTAAATTATGTTGTTGATAGACGCCCTCGTCTATCAACTGTTTAAAAATTATTTTTATTTTCTTTTACATAATATATAAACTTACGATAAAATATAAATAAAAATGAAAACAAGCAGGTGATTAGATTTGGACTTACAATACATAGAAGCAAAAATAAAAAATAGAGAGCCTAAAGAACTAGGAATAAACGCTAAATACGCAGTTTTGCTACCTCTTATAAAAGTCGACAACCAACTACATATATTGTATCAAGTAAGAGCTTATGACCTTGATGTTCAACCGGGGGAAGTGTGCTTTCCTGGTGGAAGGGTAGAGCAGGGAGAGGGATTACAAGAAGCTGCAATTAGAGAAACCTATGAAGAATTAGGGATTGACATAGATAAGATTAAAATAATAGGAGAGTTAGATTATGTAGTAACACCATATAATTTTTCACTTCATCCATTTTTAGGTGTATTAGAAGACATTGATATAAAGGATATGAATTTAAATAAAGATGAGGTACATAAAGTATTTACAGTGCCTATAGAGTATTTTAAAAATAATACACCTAAGTTACATAAAATAAAAATAAAAGTAGATGTAGAAGAGGATTTTCCTTTTTATTTAATACCAGAAGGAAGACAATATAAGTGGAGAACTGGAAAATATCCTGTTTATTTTTATCAATATCAAGACTACATTATATGGGGAATGACAGCTAGAATTACTAAGAACTTTATTGATACTGTTTATAATATTTAAGAATATAAACTATACAATCCAGTTGAAGATAATACAAGTTAATATTATAATATACACAAAATTAACAATAGGGAAGGATGAGGGGAGTGCAACAAATAAAAAAGATACAAACAGATGACAAGAAAAAGTTTTATAATTATTTAAACTTGAAATTAACAGGTTTGATTTGTGAAGAATCTGACTGGTTAGCAAATCTCTCAAATGCTTCAGCTCTTTTATGGCTGCTATTAGAAGATATTAACTGGGCTGGATTTTATCTTTACAAAAACGGAGAGCTTGTATTAGGTCCATTTCAAGGGAAACCAGCGTGTACACATATTCAAATAGGTAAAGGAGTTTGTGGTACTGCTGCTAAAGAGTTAAAGACACAAGTTGTTGAGGATGTAAATAAGTTTGAAGGTCATATAGCTTGTGATTCTGCTTCAAAATCTGAAATTGTTATACCAATAGTGAAAAATGAAAAATTAGTAGGGGTATTGGATATAGATAGTCCTATATTAAATAGATTTGATAAAGAGGATGCTTTATATCTTGAAAAGTTTGTAGATACTTTAAATAAATATATGGATTGGAGTAAGGTAATTTAAGAAAAGCAGCTTTTAAAGTAAGCTGCTTTTCATTATACTAATCTAATTTGATGATATTTCTTTTTACCCTTTCTTAACATTAACTTATCATCTTCAAAGTCTTCTAATTTTATAACTGCACAGTAGTCTTTTACTCTCTCATTATTAACATATATTCCACCTTGCTGCGCTAGACGTCTTCCTTCACTCTTAGATGAAGTAAGACCCACTTCTAATAAAAGGTCTAATAGAGTTACTCCGTCTTTAAATTTATCTTTTTCTATTTCAGTAAATGGAATCGAGTCAGCATCTGTTCCTTTGCTGAATAGTGCTTTAGCGGCTTTTTGAGCTTTTTTAGCCTCTTCTTCTCCATGAACTATTTTTGTAAATTCATAAGCTAATACTTCTTTAGCTTTATTTATTTCTGCACCTTCTAATGAACCTAGTCTTTCAACCTCTTCCATAGGAAGGAAAGTTAATAAAGCTAAAGTATTTTTAACATCAGCATCGTTTATATTTCTTAGGTATTGATATAAATCATAAGGTGAAGTTTTATCAGGGTCCATCCAAATAGCTCCAGATTCAGTTTTACCCATTTTCTTACCTTCGCTTGTTGTTAGAAGCTTAAATGTTAGTCCGTATACTGAGTCCTGCTCAAGTCTTCTAACTAAATCTACCCCACCTAAGATGTTAGACCATTGGTCATTTCCACCTAATTCAAGTCTACAATTGTACTTTCTGTATAATTCTAAGAAATCATAAGATTGCATAATCATGTAGTTGAACTCTAGGAACGAAAGTCCCTTTTCCATACGTGTTTTAAAGCATTCAGCTGTAAGCATTCTGTTTACTGAGAAGTGTTTACCGATTTCTCTTAAGAATTCAATATAGTTTAGGTTTCTTAGCCATTCAGCATTATTTACTACATAACCTTTATCATCTGTTATATCTATGTATTTAGATATTTGTTTTTTCAATGCTTCAGCGTTTTTATCTATTTGCTCTTGAGTTAACATTTTACGCATTTCTGTCTTACCAGTAGGGTCACCTACCATAGCAGTTCCTCCACCTATTAAAGCAATAGGTTTGTGTCCTGCTCTTTGCATATGCATCATAACCATAATTTGAATGAAATGTCCTAAATGTAAACTGTCTGCAGTTGGGTCAAATCCTATATAGAATGTAACAGGCTCTTTACCTAATAATTCTCTAGTTTCTTCTTCGTGAGTTGCTTGCTCAATAAAACCTCTTTCCTTTAATACATCAAAAACATTAGCCATTTTATTACCTCCCTTTTTTGTAAACTAAAAAATAAAAAGGGCCCACTCATCCCTGTAAGGACGAGAAGACCCGTGGTACCACCCTACTTTACACCTTAAAGGTGCCTCTTAGCCACTTTATCGTGTGGCAAACGCAATGCTTTCACATTGAAACTCTGGAGTGTAATTCACAGCTTTATGTACTGCAGACTTTTCACCAGCCAGTCTGCTCTCTGGGATTGTAACCATAAAGTGCTACTTTGCTCCTTCATAGTTTTAATATTTACTTTTTTTTAATACTAATATATAGATATAGTTTTGTCAAGGTGATTACGGTTAAAAACGTCAATATTAATGTGTTAGTAGTTAGTAGAAGTAAAAAATCTACGCATTATTTAACTCTTATTATAGTATAGGATTTACTGGATTATATTGAGATATGCATAAAAAAAAGCGACCAGTTTTGGTCGCAATTTGCATATTTATTTAATTAGTATTTATAGAACCTAAAAGCCCGATAGAATTTTTCTGTATATTCAACACTGAGTTATTTTTAAGCTAGTACTCAGTACCAAATAACTAGTACCTGAAAAGTGGTTTTACCACTTTTACTTAACAGTTATTTCTTTGCTATTTTCCCATAAGCCATGAAGATTGCAATAGCTTAGTGCATATATAGTTCCTGATTTGTTTAATGTCACTTTTGTTGTCACGTGAGGTTCATTAACTATACTTCCTTCACCATGTGCTGAGAAATTATATGTTCCTATTTCAACTGGGAACTTACTTCCTTCAGGATGGAAGAATACTTTAATCCATGCTATATGGTGCTCAACCTTATTAGGATGTTTAATTTCATCACCTACTGAAACCTTTATTTCAAATTCTTCATCAGCTTTTATGTTTTCAGGTACATTTATAACTGGTACGTGTTTTTCACCTTTCCAATCTCCTGTTTGTAAAAATTCACTTATACTTTTCATAATTTTATATCCCCCTTGGTATTTGGTTTGACTTTATTTATTACTTTTATACCCACAAAGTATTAGTAAAAACATAAAAATCAATAATAAATTAAATATATAGTGGAAAGTTATTTAATAGAATTAACTATGTTTTTTTGTTACAATATACAAAGACAATAAATTCAAATATAAAAGTGGGAGAGATAAGATGGGAAAAATTGAATTAATAGCAACTACAACCTTTGGATTAGAAGCAGTTGTAAAAAGAGAATTATTAAATTTAGGATATGAAGATTTAAAAGTTGAAAATGGGAAAGTGACCTTTATCGGCGATGAGTCAGATATAGCAAAGGCTAATTTATGGTTAAGGTCTGCCGATAGAGTTTTACTTAAAATGGGTGAATTTAAAGCTTTGTCCTTTGAAGAATTATTTGAGAAAACTAAAGCACTACCGTGGGATGAATGGATAACAGAGGATGGCGAGTTCACAGTTATAGGTAAGTCGGTAAAATCACAGTTATACAGTGTACCAGATTGTCAATCTATAGTTAAAAAGGCTGTAGTTGAAAAACTAAAGACAAAGTATAATACAGAGTGGTTCAAAGAGGATGGTCCTAAGTTTACAATTCAAGTGGCTTTGCTTAAAGATGTAGCTACTTTAACAATAGATACAAGTGGAGATGGATTACATAAGAGAGGATATAGACCTAAGGCTTCTGAAGCTCCTATTAAGGAAACATTAGCTTCAGCATTAGTTCAATTAAGCTATTGGAATAAGGATAGATTACTATTAGACCCATTTTGTGGTTCAGGTACAATACCAATAGAGGCTGCTATGATTGGCAAAAATATAGCACCAGGATTACATAGAAGCTTTGCTTCAGAAAAGTGGCCAAGAATAGGAAAGGACGTATGGAAAAAGGCTAGAGTCGATGCATTAAAACAGATAAATCAAGATGTAGAATTAAATATTGTGGCATCGGATATAAACAAAGGAGTAATAGAGATAGCAAAGGAAAATGCCTTTAATGCAGGCGTTGATGATTGCATTGAGTTTAAAGTACAAGATGCTACTCAGATTAACATAAAAGAAAAGTATGGAGTTATGATAACTAATCCACCGTATGGTGAAAGATTAGGTGAGAAAAAAGAAGTTGAAAGACTTTATAAAGAAATGGGAAAAGTATTTAGAAAACAAAAAACATGGTCCAATTACATACTTACTTCATATGAAAATTTTGAGAAATTATATGGAAAAAAAGCAGATAAGAAAAGAAAATTATTTAACGGTAAAATAAAGGTAGACTATTATCAATACTATGGACCAAGACCCCCGAAAAAATAGATTAAGGCCCCATTATAGGGACCTTTTTTTTATGATTTTCTTTTGCCATCTTCCTGTTGAATATATACCTAATCCAACTAAGCATATAATTAAATTACTTAGTATCATTGCATACCATACGGAGTTTGGACCTAGATTAGCAAAGTTTTTAAATATAACAATTAAAGGAATTCTAAGACCCCATAGTCTACCCATAGTAATAATCATAGCTGAAATTGTATGACCTGAGCCTTGGAAAGTTCCAATGAATATTTGAAAGAACCCCATAAGTGGTAAAGCAGCTGATATAAGCTTAAGATAATATGTTCCTTGCTCTAAAACCTCTGGAGTAGGATTGAAAAATTTTATTATATATCCAGATAATATAAAAATTATAGCACCGCCAATTACTAAAAATATTGTAGATAGAATTGCACTAGTTTTTACTGCTAATTTTGCTCTATCAACGTTATCTGCTCCAAGGTTTTGACCTACTACAGTTGCAAGGGCACTACCTATCCCCATTGCAGGCATTAAAATTAAAGAGTTTATTCTATTTCCAATTCCGAAAGCTGTTAAGGTCGATTCTCCAAAAGAAAGTATGAACATATTAAGTACAATAAAGCCGAGAGCTGCAGTCGATTGACCTATAGATGAAGGTAATCCTACCTTTACTATCTTTAGTAAAACATCTTTGTTTATATGCAAATGGGACAAATTAAGTTTTATTCCGTTAGGGATAGTGAATAATCTATATACAGCTATTGAAGCAAAAAGTCCTCTTGATAAAACAGTAGCATATGCAGCCCCTTGTATATCAAGATTTAAAACGAAAATAAATATAGGGTCTAATATAATATTTAGAATAACTGAATATGCTCCATATTTCATAGGAGTAACAGTATCTCCTAATCCCTGCTTAATAGCATTAAAGGAAAAGAAAATAAACATGGTTGGCATACCGAAAAATATTATTCTTAAAAATGCAGTTGCATTATAGAAAAGGTCACCGGTACCACCCATAGCCTTAACTATATATGGAGCGGAAAGTCCTCCTAATATTCCAAAAATTAATGAAAAAATAAATGAAAATGATAATAATTGACCTGCAATATCAGATGCTTCTTCTAAATTATGAGACCCTGTATATTGAGATATTAAAGCTGTACCACCAATAGAAACCCCTAATCCTAAAGCCATTATAAAGAATATAACAGGCCAAACAAGTTGTATTGCTGCAACTTCAGTTGACCCTAGCTGACTTACCCAAAAGGTATCTGCTAAGTTGTATATAGTTTGGATAAAGTTATTTAACATTATAGGTCCTGATAATGTTAATATAACCTTAGTCATTTTACCATTCAATATTAAATCTCTTTTTTCAGAAAAATCCATAGCAATCCCCCAAAAGTATTGTAATCAAATCTTATTATATCACTAATTATTTCGAGTATCAAAATAAATTTTTGTAATTAAATTGACACAAGAAAATGTTTTCATAAAAACTATGTATATATACATAAATAATGTATAATAGAATAAAAAGGACAAACGGGAGGGTATTATAATGATAGTTTCACATAAGTCAAAGGTTGAAGGAATAAAAATTGAAAACCCAGAAGTAAAGGATGCAATGATGAAGGTATTAATATCACCAAAAGAAGGCTGGGAAGGTAATGTAATGCGTTTATTTCAGTTAGGTGAAGGTGGACATACACCTAGACATACTCACCCATGGCCACATATTAATTATATTGTTAGTGGAAAAGGAACTTTACATCTTGATGGTAAAGATTATGATTTAGAACCAGGTTGCTTTGCATACGTACCAGCAGGAAAAATACATCAATTCATGAATAAGGGTAAAGAAAAATTTGAGTTTATATGTATAGTTCCAGAGGAAGGTCATAAATAAAACAAAATCCCACTTTTAGTTAGAGGGATATCAAAGTAGCTCACATTTAAATGTGAGCTACTAACTAACAAATCGACGAAGTCGACTTTGTTCAGTTTTTTAGTTAACAACTACAGATGTAGAAGTTATACTTGCAATTAAAGCTGCATTTTGAGCTTGTATTAAGGATTCGATAGAAGTATTTAATCCAGTTTCTATTACGTTAATATCTTGGTTAACTTCATTAATAGAATCGGTTATTACTAATAGCATTGCTATTAATAAGTTTAAATCTTTGGTCCATTTGAATCTTTTTTGTTTATTAATAATATCAGCAATATTTTTTATAAATTCTATTTCTTTATCTAATTCTGAGTCTATTATTGCCATCATACCTATCGCAGGATAATGCATTCGTTTTATTTTTATGCCTTGAGTTTTAAGCTTATCATATATTTCATTACATCTTTTAACCATGAAGTTTTTGTTTTCAGTATCAGATAACATCATTATGTGCGAAAGCAATTGTAGAGTGTTTCCTTTTTTAAATGGACCGTCAGATAACTCGGTGTAGTAATATTCAATTTCTTCAATTATTTCACTAGTTGGCTTATCATATTTAGAGAGTAAAATTGCTAAAGGATAATCACTTTGTGAAGTTAAAAAGAAATGATTACTTTTCATTTCTTTATAAATATCTTTAGCCTTTCTAATTTTTTGTTGAATATCTTTAAGGTTTTCATTGTTAGACATAAGAGCTAAAGCTGAAATTGACGAATAAGTACCACTCTTTAAGCCTTCATTAGTCATTTTGTTTTGATATTCAATTAATTTATCAACTTTTTCTTTAGGATTTTCATATTTAGATATTAACATAGCAGAAGTAGGGTATCGCTGATATGAATGAAGCGGGGAAAATAAACTGGTTTTTTGCTTTATATATTTACTTATGTGGTTTAATTTTTCAATATTTAGTTCTTTTTCGTGTATAATATAAACTAACGGTATAAGCATTAATGCTTGGCTTTGAATTTTCCATTTGTAATTATCATGTAGCTTATTATAATTTTCCAGATACAAGTTTACCTTATCATCTAAGGATTTATCCATAATAAACCTCCTTGAGTATCCTTATAATATTTTAAGCTATTTTATTATTTGAGATTTAGATAATACTTTGTCATCATATTTATTAATTGTAGATATATTAGGAGCTAATATATAAAATGCAATTGTGACATTATACTCTTCAATATATTTTGCATACATTCTTCCCTTTAACGTAATAATTGGATATTCTTCTTGATTATAATATTTTTCTATTGGTTTACCATATTGTATATATCCAAGACAGTCTTTTTTAGCTTTATGAATAGGGCTATTTGTTTTTATTGTTGAATCTATTTTTACCCAATTACTTTCACCAACATATTTAACATTATATTCTATTTTATCTATTTGTGTTTTAAAAACAATTTTATCTCTAGGACATCCTATAGAAGGAAGCACAAGTCTGGTTTGATCATATTTTGGGACTAAAGAGAGTTCACTTATGTTGAGTTCACCGTTTTTATAAAAACCAAACTTTTCTTTAGGATTTTTGTTATTAGAAACTACATAGGCTCCATAAAAGCTACTGTAAAAAGGAGAACTAGGGTTGTAATAAGATGATGAACCATATTCCTTTTCAAAATAACCGAAGTTATATAATACAGTTAAAGACAAATCTTTACCTACATATTTTGAAAAGCCTTCGTTGTCATTAAAGGTCATCATAAAAGGATACCAATCACGCTCTTTAGTATATAATCCTCCAGGAATATGAAGCTTTAGTTTCTTTTTACTTAATATACTTTCAGATTTTTCTTTTAAACTATAGGGATACATTACTATATAGCTTCTAAAAATATAATAGATATTAGTATGAGTATAAAAAAATATAAAAAGTATAATTAGAATAAATATTATTATTTTAAACAATTTTTTCATAGCATTAACTCCAATGGATTTCATACAACAAGTAATCGTTTTCATGTTGTAAAAATAAATAAAATAAGAATAATATATATCTTAGTTCATATTATACAATCAAAACAATTAAAATACAATGTTCTAACCTATTATTAAATAAAAGTAACTTAAAAAGGAGTGAAAAAATGAATATTACTTATGATGATTTTAAAAAAGTAGATATGAGGGTTGGTAAGATTATAGACGTTAAAGATTTCCCCAAGGCAAGACAACCAGCATATAAACTGTGGATAGATTTTGGGGAGCTGGGGATAAAAAAGTCAAGTGCTCAAATTACTAAACTGTATAAAAAAGAAGAATTAATAGGTAAACAAATAATAGCAGTAGTTAACTTTCCACCTAAACAAATAGCTGACTTTATGTCAGAAGTATTAGTACTAGGCGTAGTCCTAAATGATAAAGAAGTGTCATTGATTCAACCTGATAGAGAGGTTCCATTAGGTAAGAGGATATTGTAAGTTTAGTACAAAGTCAACTAAAGTTGATTTGTTAGTTAGTAGTTCGTTGTTAGCAACTTTCAGTCAGCTCTCAGCTTTGTAGTTATTGAGGGACATATTCGTCCCTCAATCTTTTTTTAAAACTGTACTAATAAGGTAAATTACCCATAAAGTTAGCTAGCATCAATCCACCAAATATAAGACCAATTACAGCTATTACTAGGGATATTATAATCAAGATTCCTTGAATTTTGAAGTAAACACCAAGACTATCAAATACGTTGTTTAATTCGTTACCATTACCATTAATGTAACTATCAATTGAAGTTTTAGCTTTTCTGAGTTTTACTCCTAATATAATTGTAATGATTCCAGGTATCAAAGAAATACCAAAAGTGCCTATAGCTCCTAAACAAGTTAATGCTCCCCCAATGATAGTCATTATTCCTACAAAACCAGTCCATTTACTAAGGTTTATAAGTGTATCAGTATTAGGAACTGTATAATTTGGTTGGTTTGTATTTTCCATATATCTATACCCCCTTTCAATATAAGTTAATACAAGAAAATTATATAACAATGATAAAATTTTTACAACGCATATTGTATTTACAACGTATAGAGAACTATAATTAATAAATGATTTATTATGTATTTACAATAAATTTTAAGGATACACTAATGTATGTTAAAGTAGCTTTTAGCCCAAATATAACATTAAAAAGGTGATTTGAAATGGATAGTAGATTTAATGATTTTCAAAACAAGAGAATGGAGATTTTTAGAGAAGTAGTATCTAGGGCTTGGAATGGAACATTGAAAAAGGATTTACCTACTTTGGTAGAAAAGATAAGACATGATTATAATTTTACCAATGAAGATGATAGTTTTATTAGGGACCAAGTTAGAGTAGTTATGGGCCTTAACCCAAAGGGAGATGTTGAATTTTCGGATGAGTTTGATATTGCTAGTAAATTGAAAGCAGTAGAGCAACCAATAGTGACTAAGATAGATGGTGCATGTAAAGAATGTCACGAAGTATATGAAGAAGTACCCTGCCGTGATTCATGTAAATACGAAGCCCATATATACAGAAGAAGCGAAGGACCAATAATTGAAAATAATAAGTGCTTAAATTGTGGAAAGTGTGTAGTAAATTGTCCATTTGGAGCAATCGCAGATAAAATTGAGTTTATACCAATGGTAGAAATGTTAAAAAACAAAGATACTCAGGTTTTTGCTACTGTTGCTCCATCAATTGTAGGACAGTTTGGTGATGATATAACTATGGGACAGTTAAGGTCAGCACTTAAACTTATGGGATTTGAAGATATGGTTGAAGTAGCCCTTTTTGCAGATATACTAACTATTAAAGAAGCATTTGAATTTGACCATTTAGTAACCAGTGAAGATGATTTTTATATTACGAGTTGTTGTTGTCCAGTATGGGTTAATCTAGTAGAAAAGCATTATCCTAAACTATTAGAAAAAATGGCCCCATCTATATCTCCAATGATAGCTTCTGGTAGAATATTAAAGGAATTTTATCCTAATGCAAAAATAGTTTTCATAGGTCCATGTATAGCTAAAAAAGCAGAAGCTAAAGATGAAAGGCTCAAAGGAGATATTGACTTTGTTTTAACATATAGAGAATTAGATGAAATTTTTAAAGCTTTAAATATTAACCTTAAAGAAATGCCTAACGATGAAAAAGACCAAGCATCCTTTGGAGGAAGGGTATATGCGAGAACTGGAGGAGTAAGTTTTTCAGTAAAAACTGTCGTTAATAGAATAGCTCCAAGGCGACTTATAAAATTTAAACCTAAAAAGGTCGATGGTATAGCTGAATGTAAAGAGGTTTTAGATGACTTAATGAATGGTAAAGTAGATGCTAACTTTATTGAGGGTATGGGCTGTAAAGGTGGATGCGTTGGAGGACCTAGAACTAATATAGATGTCGATAAAGCTACACATATAGTAAATGAGTTTGGTGAGGATTCATTAATAATGACACCATTTGATAATATGAATGTAATGAAAATACTTAAAAATCTTGGACTTAATAAGGCTGAACAGATATTACAAAAGAATAGAGTTTCACAATTATTAGCTAGAGAAAGAGTACATAAGAGCTGATGTTTTACATTAAGTTTTCTGAATATTAAAGAACATTTATGATATAATATTGATTGTTAGTGAATAACATTGAAGATTAATTAAAAATGTTAAAGTTCGTTCACTAGATTAGAGGGGGACACTATGTTAAGCGAAAATAGAGAAGTAAAACATGAAGGTAAGATAAAAAGTCATAAAAGACTTACATATGATATATTAGATGGCATGGTAGATTGGGTAAGGGTTATAGATGAAAATGGAATGATTATATATGCCAATAAGACTATGGAAAAATGTCTAGGTAAAAAAATAGTTGGAGAGAAATGTTATGAGGTTTTAGGAAAGAATAGACCTTGTAAGACATGTATAACTAAAAAAACTATCAAAGCAGGTGTCGGACAGAAAAAGGAAGAGTATGTAAATGGTAAGATTTTTTCAGTAAAAAGTTCTCCAGTAAGGGATGTTAATGGAAATATCTATGCTGCAGTAGAGGTTTTTAGGGATGTAACTAGAGAGAGAAAATTAGAGCAGCAATTATTAAAGAAGAATGAAAAAATGAGTAAAGATTTAGAGTTTGCTAGAGCTTTACAGAAAAAAATATTACCTACAAAAGGTAGATATGGTTCTATTGAAATTGATTATTTATATAGACCATCAGAAATGTTAAGTGGTGATATGTTTGATGTATTTAATATAGATGGAGAACATACAGGTATATATATAAGTGATGTAGTAGGGCATGGAGTAACAGCATCAATGATGACTATGTTTGTTAGACAAACAATGCGCTCAATAAAAAGTGAAATATTAAGTCCTGCAGAAGCTATAAGCGAACTACACAAAAGATTTCTTGACTTACACCTTGATGATGACAAATATTTTACTATATTTTATGGAGTTATGAATAGAAGATATAATACTTTTACTTATGTAAATGGAGGACATAATAGTGTACCTATAGTATTAAATAATGAAGGTTTAAAGCTATTAGAATCAAGGGGATATCCTGTTTGTAGTTTGTTTGAAAAAATAGAGTATCAAGAAAGCACTATAAAATTAGAAAAAGGTGATAAGGTATTATTTTATACAGATGGTATAGTAGAGGCTAAGAATAGTAAAGAAGAACAATTTGGATTAGATAGATTACTGGATATAATTAAAAAAGAAGGTAAGAATACTAATTTAATAAACCTAATTGAGAACGAAATAGATGGATTTAATTTCGGATATCAAGAGGACGATTATGCAGTTATAAAAATGAAGGTCTTAGAGTAAAGTCGCTGGAAATTTTCCAGCTTTTTTTTATTATATAAGAAAGTATATTTATTATATAGCTTGTAATTAAGTTAAATACAGG
>NZ_ARZA01000286.1 GCF_000387765.1 Caldisalinibacter kiritimatiensis | reverse complement strand
ATTGCATATATTATTGTATTCATTAGGTCTATAGAACGTGAAAAAAGTTATCTTTAATCTGTAGACTATGCATATAATAACACCATACAAAAACAATGGTACAAATGTACTAAATAAACACTATTTACAAATAATAGAAAATAAATTATAATAAAGTTAATAGTAAATAAGGATTATATGAAATAGCATTATATAAATATAGACAAGTACATTCCTTTATTATAGCAGTAATATTAATGTTTAATTTAGCAACAGTATTTGATTTACCGAAGACAACTAACAATAACGTAACAGCACAGGGCATTATATATGAGTTAGATGATGAAGACCATGGGGGATTGAGAGGATAAAAGTTTAGTAAGTATTATGTTTATTTAGATATAAGAAAGGGGTGAGATTATGTTATATCCAAGAGCATCAAATGAAAAAAGCCTACTAACTCAAATAAATGCCGCCAAGCATAGTTAGTTTATTTATGGGCTACTTAGTAAATAAGTATAAAATTAAATATTTGAGTGTCAATTTTGCTCTAAACTTTTGACACTACGAAAAATATTAAGGAGGGTGTATTATGAAAAAAGTTATTACGATAGTGTTATGTATAACATTATTATTTATCAACACCTTTTCTATGGCTTCAACTCTAAATAATGAAGATACAATTAAAGATACAATTGAATCGTTTTATAATACCCAGTATGATTCTTATTTAGAAATGAAATATAAGGATATAACACCTTACTTGGATATGAGTAAAATACAAAATCGCAATAAAGTAATTGCTCTAAAAACTCTAGCTATTCGTAGGAAGTACATTGATGAAAAAGGATATGGTTATGTAGAAAAAAGGCGTTTTCCATTAACATTTAACTATAAAAGTATAGATATAAAAAATGATTATGCCAAAGTGATATTAGAAATAAACCTAGATAAACAACAAGCTTATCCACCTTTCATCAGTTCTGGAGAAAATATTTTTTATTTAAAAAAGTATAATGATACATGGAAGATTATAGAACATGATTATATAGGTTTGAAAATGTTTGAAAGTTCAAAAGTAAAACTATTATTAGAAAAGAAAAAAGATGAATTGTTTAAAACAATTGATAAAGAATATGCAATTGATAAAACAAAGGAATATAAAAACTACAATGAAGACGAAGAACAGAGTGAAGTTGGAGTTCTAAGTTTACCAGCAGAAAATCATTATTATAGTTCATCTAGAGGAGTTTACTATGCAAATAAATATGTTATAAATGGTAATATAAAATTTTATGAAGCAAGTACTAGTGGCGGTGATTGTACTAATTTTGCTTCACAAGTTTTATGGTATGGTTTTGGAGCAAATGACACAACAGAAGATATAGCTAATAAAGAAATGATGGTTTCAGGCTCAACATATTCAGAAGGATGGTATGCTGGTTCTGGCGGTGGATCAAGAAACTGGGAAAGTGTAAATTATTTTTGGAATTATATGACCGGGTACAAATCTATAGATACACCAGGACCAAGAGTTAGCGTAGTTAGCAGTGTAAGTTCTTTAAATGAAGGTGGAATTATGCAAATAGACTTTGAATCTGATAGTGATTATGATCATACTGTTATATTGGTAGATGAAGATACACTAAAATTTGCTCAACATAGTCCCAATAAATATTATTATTACTCAGACTATAGTGGTAGTAAAAGATTTTTTAATCCAAGTTATTTTAGAGAAATACTATAGTTAATAGGTTAGGAGAAAGAATATTATGAAAAAGATTTTGAAACTTTTGCTAATATTATTACTCTTATCCTCTTGTAATTATCAAATAAAATCAGATGTTGATACTATTAAAGATACAATTGAATCGTTTTATAATACCCAGTATGATTCTTATTTAGAAATGAAATATAAGGATATAACACCTTACTTGGATATGAGTAAAATACAAAATCGCAATAAAGTAATTGCTCTAAAAACTCTAGCTATTCGTAGGAAGTACATTGATGAAAAAGGATATGGTTATGTAGAAAAAAGGCGTTTTCCATTAACATTTAACTATAAAAGTATAGATATAAAAAATGATTATGCCAAAGTGATATTAGAAATAAACCTAGATAAACAACAAGCTTATCCACCTTTCATCAGTTCAGGAGAAAATGTTTTTGAATTAAAAAAATATAATAATAATTGGAAAATAATAAGTCATAGTTATTCAGGATTGAAAGTTTTTGAAGTATTAATAGATAAAAAATTACCAGAACTAGATTTAAAGACAATACAAAAACAGGTTGATAATGAATTTAAGTAGAAAGATGCAATATTAAATAAAAAAAACATAGAAATTTACAGTATAATTAAAAGCTCAACAATCAATAAAAACTTGATTGTTGAGCTTTTAATTATACAATTTTAAAGATTTAATACTTTTATAAAATATTATTATTTGATATTTTCCGAAAAAATTATATTTGGATATACATTAATAAAAATATTTATCATGTTTTTTGACAATGTTTAAATCATTGTCAACATAAATTAAACACATAATATGTATTATGTTGCCAGTTCATATTAAAAGAGATCTTATTTATATAAGAAAAGTTTGAATAAAGATAAAAAAATTCGCAACATAAAATTATTATAAGGAGAAATATCAATGAATTATATAAAAGAATTTGAAATTTATTTAAAGGAAAAAAGTAATAAAACCAGGAATACAATAGAAGCTTATGTATGTGCAATTAAAGATTTTAAAAACTTTATGATAAATGCTACTATAGATGGTTTTGTTCCAAATGAAGTAATTGAACTTGATGTTAGGCAATATAAAGGACATTTATTAACAGTAAAAAAGCAATCTCCTCAAACAATTAATCAGAAATTGTCATCTATAGTGTTATTTTTTGAATTTCTTATAGCTAGAGGTTTAATAAAAAATAATCCAGCTAAAAATGTGAAGAAGGTTAAAGTACAAAATAATAATAAAGCTCCAAAGGTATTAGAAAAGAATGAGCTTTACAGATTAAGAAGGGAATTTTACAAAAGTAAAGATAATAAAGTTATAATGATATTTGAATTGCTTTATAATACAGGAATTAGGGTATCTGAATTGTGTAATATAGAACTAGATGATTTGAAAATAACTGATAGAAAAGGCACACTTATCATTAGAAGAGGAAAAGGGGAGAAATATAGAGGTAAGGAAAGCCATAAATTCTTATCTTCAAGTAAGACCTTTTTCAGAGAGTAACAAATTACTAATTGGAGAACGTGGACCTATGACTAGGTCAGGAGTATTTAGAATTATAAAAAAATATGCTAAACTTGCAGGCGTAGAAGTTCATCCTCATATATTAAGGCATCAGTTTTGTCATGACTTACTGACATTAGGAGAATCTATAAGTACAGTCGCAGAACTTGCTGGCCACAGTGATATTAATACAACCTATAGATATACTCTAGCAACTGAAAAGGAAAAGCGTGAAGCTGTAGAGAAATTAACAAAATAAAGGTAGATTAAACCCTACCTTTATTTTTATATATCAGATTTATAAACTTTTTTTATAAAAACACTGTATATTTTTTAACTACAAATGCGTTAGTCTACTATTCTCTACAAGTGGAAGATGTAATTACTATAAAATCGATGATTCGATATCATTCATTTTATGATATAATGTAAATATTATAGTTCTTTGATAACTGGATATATGTAAGAATGCAAGGAGAATCCTATAATATCGAAAACCAAGCATTGACTTCCTTGCGTAAAATATCCCTGGCACTAAAGAAACCAATAATATCGTTATCTACCATGGGGCGAGGAGAAATTACGCCTGTAGAGAGCAAATAAGACTTTGCTATATAGAGGCTGAGCTCTAGGAAACAGGAAAAGTTCTAGTACATGATACTAGAAGCTCTCACTTCAGCGTAAGCAAGTGGTGAGTAGTTCACAAATGTGATATAAATATAAATGTAATAAGTTAATTTTTGGCGAGATGCATAGTCAACATTTACACGGCAATCTAATCTGATCTTTTATTTAGACG
>NZ_ARZA01000285.1 GCF_000387765.1 Caldisalinibacter kiritimatiensis | reverse complement strand
ATATATATATATCCTCTATCTTTTATCTTTTTTCTTACCATCACAACACTCCCTTTATTTCTTCTTATGGTAATTTACTATATCAAATTATATTCTTTATACATGCATAATATGAGTATATAAAAAAGCGACTACAGTCGCTTTTTGTCCATAGGCTAATAGCTATTAGCTTAAATAATTTAGTTTAAACCATCTTTAATATCCTTTAATCTCTAATACTCTATTCTCTAATCTCTAGTCTTGTTTTCTAGTTCAAATATCTATTTACATCTTTTAAATCAATACCTGGATGTATTGATATATTTAAACCATTAGCTATAACTTGGGAAAGGTCATTTATTAAATCATCAACTTCCTTTGGTGTTACCATTACATTAGCCATATAAGGATTAAGTACTTCTTTTATTAACTGATATTTTTCCTCAGACTTCATTGCTTCTAACATTGAATAAAACTCACTTCCAACTGTCGATTGTTTTTTTAATTCACTAACAATCATTTCTATTGTATCATTTACCATTGTAGCAGCATCTACTACTGTAGGTATTCCTATAGCATAAACAGGTACCCCTAAATACTCCTTATTTAATCCTAACCGCTTATTCCCAACACCTGCTCCTGGATTAATACCTGTATCTGAAATTTGAATTGTACTACTTATACGCTCCATCTTTCTTGAAGCTAAAGCATCTATAGCAATAACAATGTCTGGATTAGTTTTTTCAACTACACCTTTAATTATTTCGCTAGTTTCTATGCCTGTTAACCCCATTACTCCTGGAGCTAACGCTGATACATTTGCCATTGTTTCATCCTCTGTTTTATTATAAGCTTTAAATAAATGTCTAGTCACAAATACTTTATCTACAACTTTAGGACCTAGTGCATCAGGGGTAACAAATCTATTTCCTAAGCCAACTATTAAAGTCTTAGTAATTTTATTAGGGTTAATCAACGCTTTTAACTCCCTAGCTAATGCTTTACTGATGTCGTCTTTTAAATCTTGGTCTGCTTTTTTCAACGACGGAGATTCTATTGTTATGTAATTACCTATTGATTTTCCGATTTTTTGCTGTCCTATCTCATCTAATACCTTTACTCTAGTTATAACATATTCATTAGCTTCTTCTTTCTCCACCTCAACACCCGGTATTTCCTCTTTATTTCTTTCTTTATATAATTCTCTAGCTTCAATTGCCAAATCAGTTCTCATTTGAAACATAGAATCACCTCCAATTTAATAACTACAATCTTATATTTACTCTAATATTAAATTTTATACTTCAAGTTATAGTATACTTTTTTTAATAAGTATAAACTATATAACAAAAGGGAATAAAAGGAGTAGTAGATTTTTCTTGAAATTTGTAGTCTTTCATGGTAAAATTACTTTTGTTAATTGCGTTTGAAGGGGGTGAAGTAATTGGCAAATACTAAATCAGCTAAAAAGAAAATTCGTGTTATTAACAGAAAGACAGAGGTAAATAGAAGAAGAAAATCTGAGTATAGAACTTATATTAAAAGACTAGAAAAAGCTATCGAAGCTAATGATGTTGAGAAAGCAAAAGAATTACTTAGAATAGTAGAAAAGAAATTATATAAAGCAGCAAACAAAGGAACTATCCATAAAAAAGCTGCTTCAAGAAAAGTTAGTAGATTAGCTAAGAAAGTTAACAACATCGCTTAATTAAAATTTATATATTATAGCTTTTCTAGATGTTATCGGGCTAAAATGCCCGAATTATTTTTTAGGAATTTTTAATAATTTAATAATATGTTTAATAAATAAGTAGCTTCGATAAAATCGAAGCTACTTATTTATCTCCTATTTATACTATTTTGCAAAGCCTACTATAAGTATTTCAATAGCTAATTTGCTATCAATATTCCCCTTTTTTATATTTTCATCAATTTCAAGACACTTTTTTAATCCTTCCTCAAGTCTTTTATAAGAAAAATTCCTACTCTGAGTTAATACTTTTTTGGCAACAAAATTAGGTGTATTTATCTTTTTTGCTATATTAGGTACACTATATCCTTTTTTCTCCAATAATTTAGCCATTAACAATAACCTAAATTGTCTTGCAATCATATAAAAAATCAATTGCACTGGTTCATTAGCCAATATCATCTCATTAAATATCGATAAAGCATCCTCAGTATTTTTTTGTCCAATACAATCCACTAATTTGAAAATGTTATTTTGTAATGTCTTTACTAATATAGAATCTATATCTTCTCTGTTAACTTCTATCCTATCTCCAATATAATTACATATTTTTACAATTTCATTTTCTAAATCATATAAAGTCTTATCACTAGACGAATCAATATATCCACTATTATGTATAAAATAATTAATGTTATTCTTAGATATTTTTTTATTATTTTTCTTAAAAGTTTTTGCTATCCATTTATTTAGTTCATCACCTTTCACTCTATCGAATTCAATAACAGCACCAATAGATTTTATTTGTTTAAAAATCTTTTTTCTTTTATCTATCTTTTCATCATTTACTATAAATATCAAACAAGTTGTATCATTTAAATTATTCATATAATTAACTAATTGTTTTTCATCCTGTTTACTAACGGCTTTACTATTAATTAAGAAAAGTGGATCTTCTACTACAACAATTTTCTTGGAAGACATAAAAGGTAAGGTTTCACAAGCATTTATTATATCGTCAACTTTTGTTTCTTTTCCATCTAAGTGAACAAAATTCAAGGTTTCAAAGGATTTATCTACATATTTATTTTTTATTTCTGATACAGCCCAGTTTTTAAGATATATCTCCTTCCCAAAACATATATATACCTTTTTTAACTTATCTTTTTTTATATCATTAAGAAGTTCTTTATAGCTCATCTCAAACACCTCATTTAGTAATATGTTTTATTTCAGTATAAAAATATTTTTTATATTTATTAGCCAAAATCAATCCCATTACAATATAACAAAAAAGATATAATAATTCTATTCTATTTATATATATTATTTCTTTCAAGTACAACTTATCTTCAACAAATGGACAAATTTCAAAACTATTTGGATATAATTTAACTGTAATAAGACCTTGCACGTCAGTCCTATATATTTTCACATTATTCTCCTCATATCTTTTAATAACTTGGTTATCCGGATGTCCAAAATTATTATTACCGACACTTATAACTCCTACTTCTGGTTCAAAGTATTTAATGAACTCTTCAGTAGATGAAGTACTACTTCCATGATGTGGAACCTTTATTATATCTACATCACATTCTTTATTCATATTTGCCAATTTATTTTCACTTTGCTTCTCTATATCTCCAGTAAATAATATCTTTTTATCGAACGATTGTAGTAATAATACTAAAGACATATTATTTTCATTATACTCATATAATTTATTTTCTTTAATTTTATCGGGCCAAAGCACAAATAATTTTATATTTTTCGATATTACTATTTTATCCCCTCTTTTTACTATAAAAATAGGTATATTTTTTTCTTCCGCTTTTTTTACTATATCCCAATACAATGTACTTTTTTTATTTTTATATCCTATAATAATTTTGTCAACATTTATTTTGTCTATTATTGACAAAAGAGCTTTACAATGATCCTTATGATAATGAGTAATAAATACTGCATCTAATCTAGTTATTCCTTCTTTTAATAAAAAAGGAATAATTGTATTATTTCCTACATCTGCTCCTTGAAACAGCGAACCACCTGTATCTATTAAAAAAGCT
The DNA here is from genome assembly GCF_000387765.1 of Caldisalinibacter kiritimatiensis. Lineage (NCBI taxonomy): Bacteria > Bacillati > Bacillota > Tissierellia > Tissierellales > Thermohalobacteraceae > Caldisalinibacter > Caldisalinibacter kiritimatiensis. The sequence goes on along the minus strand of NZ_ARZA01000285.1, from coordinate 1,751 downwards.
TTACTATTGTCTCTAATTAACGTAGCATCACCTTGTCCAACATCGATAAAGTCAATTATTACTTCATCATTGTATGTAAAGAATACTCCAGATAGCATAACTAAAGTTGTTAAATATATTACTATTACTTTATTTAAAGCTACAGAAAATAATTTTATATCTATTATTTTTAATGATATGAATATTAATGTAAAATATAAAATTATTTCAACTAAGGAAGGCGAAAATACTTCTACAGTTACAATTGGTAATTTATTATATATAAATGTAATAAAATAATCACTTATATTTAACAATGTATTTAAAAACATCCCTATAACGATAGAAAGTTTTGCACTAGCAAATGATACTATAATTAAAACAAATGCTAGTATTACTACAATAGACATAATAGGTACTAAAATTAAATTAGTAAATACAGATACAAATGACACATTATTGAAATGATATGCTAATATAGGAATAATACCAAGCTGCACAGCTATAAGAGGCGAAAGTATATCTCCTAACTTTCCAATTTTATGTAAAAATAAATGTTTAATCCTTATAGTAAATATTAAAAGCGATAAAGTAGCTGAAAAGGAGAGTTGAAATCCTATATCAAAAACCCATAATGGTCTATATATTAATAAAAGTAATCCTCCAAACCCCAGGCTATTTATAGGGTCATATCTTCTAAAAGTTATTTTTGAAAGGAGTAAGCAACTAAACATCACTAACGCTCTTAATATAGATGAAGGATAGCCTACAATATATCCATAAGTCCATAAAATTATAACTGTAGTAATAATTAAAACTTTAGGAGTTATTCTAAATAATTTTAGAACAAATATTATAAACATAGATAGTATTCCTATATGTAGTCCAGAAACTGCTAAAAGATGTGCTAGTCCTAAATCTCTTATCTTCTTAGCTTCGCTGTTTTCTAAGTATTTACTATCTCCTAATATCATTGATTTAACAAGATTGCTATTCTTTTCACTTAAATACATATTAAATGTTTTTACTAACTTATTTTTAGCGTTATTAACAAATGCTTGTCCAAATGATAAATTTTCTTTACTTATCACTTTTACTAAATAACTTTTTGTGGACACTATTACCGATATGCTTTTAGTATTTAAATATAGGCTGTAATTAAACAAACCTGGATTTGTATTACTATTTGGTTCTTTTATTATCCCTCGTAAGCTAATTTTATCTCCGGTCCGTAATACCTTTTTTCCACTAACTTGTAACATGCAATTCTCTTGTAATTTTAATTCCTTATTTTTGTATTTAATATTTGTAGCTTCTAATATATATTTTGAATAATTTTTAGATATCTTAACTTCTTCTTTTATAATTCCCTTTAAATCAACATATTCTTTTTTCAAATCTATAAGTATACTATCAGTTGAACTATCTACAACTAAAAGTCCTCCTATAGCAAAAAATGCTATAATAAAAAGGATACTAGTATTATATTTAATAAAGTATCTAAAAATCACAACAGTAAATAAAATAATTAAACCTAATACTAGAAAATCTATCCCTTTTAAGTTAATTTGATAGAAAAAATAAATCCCTACTAAAGTTATAATAAGAAAATATAAAAATGGTCTTTTCATAGGCATCCTCTTTGCAAAATTTGGTATTATGTTTATTATTATATCACTCTTTGGTATTTTTTGTTATATTAAAACTAAAAACGTTACTGTCAAGTAATAGTTGGCAATTTTTCTTTTTCAAAATTAATCATCCAATAATTT
>NZ_ARZA01000284.1 GCF_000387765.1 Caldisalinibacter kiritimatiensis | reverse complement strand
TTTAAATTACTCAATGATTTCAGTTACAACACCAGCACCTACAGTTCTTCCACCTTCACGGATGGCGAATCTTAATCCTTCTTCCATAGCTATTTGTGTAATTAATTCGATTGTGAATGTTGCGTTATCTCCTGGCATTACCATTTCTACGCCTTCATCTAATTTGATTGATCCTGTTACGTCTGTTGTTCTGAAGTAGAACTGTGGTCTATATCCATCGAAGAATGGAGTATGTCTTCCACCTTCTTCTTTTGTTAATACGTAAACTTCTGCTCTGAATTTTGTGTGTGGTGTTATTGTTCCTGGCTTAGCTAATACTTGACCTCTTTCTATTTCATCTCTTTGAACTCCTCTTAATAACGCTCCGATGTTATCTCCCGCTTGCGCTTCGTCTAACATCTTTCTGAACATCTCTACTCCTGTACATACTGTTTTCTTTGGCTCATCTGCTAATCCTACGATTTCTATTTCATCTTGTACTTTTAATACTCCTCTTTCTACTCTTCCTGTTGCAACTGTTCCACGTCCTGTGATGCTGAAGATGTCTTCTATCGGCATTAAGAATGGTTTGTCTGTATCTCTTTCTGGTGTTGGGATTGTTTCGTCTACTGTGCTCATTAATTCTAAGATTTTGTCTCCCCATTCTGAGCTTGGATCTTCTAATGCTTTTAATGCTGATCCTACTACTACTGGAGTTTCATCTCCATCGAATTCATATTCGTTTAATAATTCTCTTACTTCCATTTCTACTAACTCGATTAATTCTTCGTCATCTACCATATCTGCTTTGTTTAAGAATACTACGATTTGAGGTACTCCTACCTGTCTTGATAATAGAATGTGCTCTCTTGTTTGTGGCATTGGTCCGTCTGCTGCTGATACTACTAGGATCGCTCCGTCCATTTGAGCTGCTCCTGTAATCATGTTCTTAACGTAGTCAGCGTGTCCTGGACAGTCAACGTGTGCATAGTGTCTATTTTCTGTTTCATACTCAACGTGTGCTGTTGCTATTGTAATTCCTCTTTCTCTTTCTTCTGGCGCTTTATCTATGTTGTCAAATGCTACTGTTTCTCCTGTTCCTAATCTTGCATTTAATACTGTTGTAATTGCTGCTGTTAATGTAGTTTTACCATGGTCTACGTGTCCTATTGTTCCAATATTAACATGTGGCTTCGTTCTTTCAAATTTTGCCTTTGCCATTTCTCTTCCTCCT
>NZ_ARZA01000283.1 GCF_000387765.1 Caldisalinibacter kiritimatiensis | reverse complement strand
TTCCACAGCTTCGGTGACAGGTTTGAGCCCCGGACATCTTCGGCGCAAGACCACTCGACCAGTGAGCTATTACGCACTCTTTAAATGAATGGCTGCTTCTAAGCCAACATCCTGGTTGTCTGTGTAGTCTTACATCCTTTCCCACTTAACCTGTACTTAGGGACCTTAGCTGGTGGTCTGGGCTGTTTCCCTTTCGACTACGGAGCTTATCCCCCGGAGTCTGACTCCCAAGCATCATGATATGGTATTCGGAGTTTGATAGGCTTTGGTAACGTATATACGCCCCTAGGCCATTCAGTGCTCTACCCCCACATCACTAACTTGAGGCTAGCCCTAAAGCTATTTCG
>NZ_ARZA01000282.1 GCF_000387765.1 Caldisalinibacter kiritimatiensis | reverse complement strand
CCATTTAAATAAATAAAATGCAGTATTTATGCGAGTTGTAGAGTTCTGCAACGAGCTATCGCATTAATTACAAAGGGGGCCGTTAAATGTCTATAAAAAAAGCTATAATTCCAGCAGCGGGGTTAGGAACAAGATTTCTACCAGCTACAAAGGCACAGCCTAAAGAAATGCTTCCAATAGTGGATAAACCAACTATACAGTATATTATAGAGGAAGCAATAGAATCAGGGATAGAAGATATTCTTATAATTACAGGAAGGAACAAAAGAGCCATTGAGGACCATTTTGACAAATCTGTAGAGCTTGAGTTGATGTTAGAGAATAAAGGAAAAAATGAACTCCTTGAGTTAGTAAAAGACATTTCTAATATGGTCAATATACATTATATAAGGCAAAAGGAGCCAAAAGGATTAGGACATGCAATACATTGTGCAAAAACTTTTATCAATGATGAACCCTTTGCAGTACTTCTAGGTGATGATATAGTTAATGCTAAGACTAAGCCTTGCCTTAAGCAGCTTATTGATGTGTATGATGAATATAAAACTACAATATTAGGTGTACAAGAAGTAGCGAAAGAAGATGTAAATAAATATGGTATAGTAGCAGGAAAGCATATAGAAGGTGGAGTATATAAGGTAAAAGACTTAGTGGAAAAACCATCTGTTGATGAAGCTCCATCTAATGTGGCTATACTTGGTAGATATATTATAACTCCAGAGATATTTGAAATATTAGAACATACAAAACCAGGAGCAGGAGGAGAAATACAATTAACAGATGCTCTTAAGGAGCTTGCTACAAAACAAGCAATGTATGCATATACCTTTGAAGGAAAAAGATATGATGTAGGTAATAAATTGGGATTTTTACAAGCAACAGTAGAATTTGCATTAGAACGAGAAGACTTAAAAGAAGATTTTAATAAGTACTTAGCTGAATTATTAAAGAGTGAGTAGAAATAATAGCGGTGGGATATCCACCGTTTTCTATTATATAAGAAAGTATATTTACTGTATGTCATATAATCTAACATCAAACTACTAAATAACAAATCGACATAACAGACTTTGTTTTTCACGAAAAAGGAAGCTAGGTGGTCCTAGTGGAGCGAGCTTATGTTCGCTTTTCAATAAGTATTTATGATATAATATATCAGAAGTTATAATTTATGGAAATAGCAAGTAAAAAATTAAAATGTAAAAAATAATTAAAATATATAAAAACAAGAATAAAAGAGAAAATACAGAATAATATAGAGAATGTATTCTATACAAGCTACTTCACTTTTACCTATAACATAAGATATAATATAAATTGTTACAAAGTCTAAGGAGGATAATCATGAACCATCTTTTGGGAATATCTATTCACAATGTTGGAATAGATTATATATTAAATAAAAATTTTAAAAGAGTTCAATTATGTCATAAATTCTCAGGTGCTAAGGAGATTACTTCTTTATTAAAACTTTCAAAAAAGCGTCCTATAAAAATAACTTATCATGCTCCAGTATTTCATCAGACAGATCCTACAGTAACTTATTATTTAAATAGTAATAAAAGACTTAGAGAAGCTACCTTTGAAATACTAGAGATTAATTTAGATATGGCAAGAAGTATGCCTACAGACCACTTTATAGTACATTTTACTTCTAAAAATAGTGACGATAAGATAGATGACAATGAATTATATAGTTTAGCTGAAGATAGTGCTAAAAGATTAAATGAGTTGAGTAAAAAATACAAAATGCCAATTCACTTAGAATATGCAGGATACAACAATAGATTCTATAAGCCAAAGGACTGGGTTCAGTTAATAAGTAAATATGACAATTTAGGGATATGCTTAGATGTAGGACATTTTTATATATCTTGTCAATTAAATAATATGGACTATTTTACCGAGCTTGATAGAATGCTTCCAGTTATTGAGTCAATGCATCTTTGGAATACAAGGGGATTAGAAGATATAAAGAAATATGGTCATATACCAGTTCATCCTAGTCAAAGAACTGAAGAAGGATGGATTGATATTGAAAATACATTGAAGCTTGTATTAAGTTACAATAGAGATATTAACATAGTATTTGAGCCAGATTTTAATTATGGCGATATTAAATATGCTCAAGAAGGAATAAATTGGGTAAATGAGTTAGTATATGGGTTGACTGAAAGAAGTAATAAATTAATGGCTGAAGGATAACTAGATTTAAAATTACTATGGTTTGTTAAATTGGAACCGTCATGGTTCAATATTATATAAGGGGATGAGGTGGTTTAATGAGTTATATGGACAAATATGAATTATGGTTAAATAGTGAATACTTTGATGATGAAACAAAAGAAGAACTAGCTTCAATAAAAAACAATGAAAAAGAAATAGAAGACAGATTCTATAAGGATTTAGAGTTTGGAACAGGAGGATTAAGGGGTAAAATAGGTGCTGGGACTAATAGGATTAATAAATATACTGTAGCTAGAGCTACTCAAGGATTAGCAAATTATATAATCCAAAAAGGAAATGAAAACGTTAAGAAAGGAGTAGCTATAGCTCATGACTCTAGATATAAATCAAGAGAATTTGCGAAAACTGCTGCTTTAGTATTAGCTGCAAATGGTATTAAGTCATATTTATTTGAAGATTTAAGACCTACTCCTGAGCTATCCTTTTCTATAAGGCATTTAGGAGCTACAGCTGGAATTGTAGTAACTGCTAGTCACAACCCACCTGAATATAATGGATATAAGGTTTATTGGGAAGATGGAGGACAAATAGTTCCTTCAATTGCTAATGAAATTATAGGTAAAATAAAAGAGATTAATAATTTTTCAACAATTGAAATTATGGATGAGAATGAAGCTTTAGAAAAAGGATTATTAAATATCATAGGTAAAGAAATTGACGATATATATATTGATAAAGTAAAAGAGTTAAGTGTAAGAGAAAATGTAGATAAAGATATAAAAATAGTATATACTCCACTTCATGGTACTGGTAATATGCCAGTAAGAAGAGTATTAAAGGAATTAGGTTATAACAATGTATATGTAGTAAAAGAGCAAGAGAAACCAGATCCACAATTCTCTACTGTTGATTATCCAAACCCAGAAGACCCTAATGCTTTTAAATTAGCAATGGAGATGGGGCAAAATCTAGATGCTGATATATTACTTGGAACAGACCCAGATTGTGATAGAGTTGGAGTTGTAGTTAAAAACCTTGAAGGAAAATATATTGTATTAAATGGTAACCAAACAGGAGCGTTATTACTAGATTACATATTACAAGGTAAAAAAGAGAAAAATGAAATAAATGAAAATGATGTAGTGATTAAGACTATTGTTACTAGTGATTTAGGAAGAGTTATAGCAAAATATTATGGATTAGAAACGATTGATACTCTTACAGGATTTAAGTTTATAGGTGAAAAGATAAAAGAGTTTGAAGAGAATAAAGATAAAAGTTTTGTATTTGGATATGAAGAAAGCTTCGGTTATTTAACAGGTACATTTGTTAGAGATAAGGATGCAGTTATAGCTTCAATGTTAGTTTGCGAAATGGCTGCATACTATAAGACTAAGGGGATGACTCTTTACGAAGCATTACAACAACTTTACAAGAAATATGGATATTATATAGAAGAACTTAAGTCCATTAAATTAGAAGGTATAGAGGGACAAAGAAAGATAGATGCTATTATGGATAGCTTCAGAAGTGATTTCCCAACTGAAATAGGAAAGCTTAAGTTAAATACATATAATGACTATAGAGAAGGAAAAAGTGTAGATGTAAACACTAATGAGCATCAAGACATAACATTACCAAAGTCAAATGTGCTTAAGTTTATATTTAATGATAATTCTTGGTATGCGTTAAGACCTTCAGGGACTGAGCCAAAGATTAAGATATACATGTCAGCTAATGGTAAAACAGAAGAAGAGGCAAGACAAAAACTTGAGGATATAAAGAAAGAAGTTCTTGGAAAAGTAGATGAAATAGCCACAAATTAATGAATGTAAAATTTAAAATGAACAAAATCAACTACGTTGATTTGCAAGTTAGTAGTTGGTTGTTAGTAGTTAGTAGCTTTAGAGCTGGATAAATCCAGCTCTTTTTTATTGTCAAACAAAGTATAACTCATTGAATTACTGGAATAGGGACAAATGTATTTTGTACCTAGTACCAAGAACCTAGCACCCAAAAAGCGACTTTAGTCGCTCTTTTATGTTTAAAAACATAGAAATAAGCAAAATATAAAGACTAAAGTATTAGATGAAGCTATTAGGAGGAAAAGGATGTTAAAAAAATTATTTTACATATTTTTAATTATACTTTGGATGAATGTAATATTTTCATTCTCATCAGAAATAGGCTATGTATCAGATAGCAAAAGCTCTAATATTGCAAAACATGTCTATAAATCTTTTGAAAAAGTAGAATTCAATGCTCCTTTGAATGTAAAGGATTTAAATTATATAATAAGAAAAATAGGACATGTGACTGAATATTTTATTCTTACTATATTGATTTTAGGTTTTCTTAATACTTTAAATTTAAGGGATAAATATAAGTACTTAATAGCTATAATTATACCTAGTATATATGCATGTATTGATGAATATAATCAAATTTTCATATCAGGGAGAGATGGAAGTATCAAAGACGTTGCAATTGATATAATAGGTATATTAGGTGGGATATTGGTAAATTTATGTATTAATAAGCTTAGGAAGGAATTATACAGTCGAATGTAGAAAAGAGTATAGGAGTTTCTGCATTAAGGAGGAAAATTATGTTTAAACGATTCATTGCTTTTTTAATAGCTATTTTTATAGTGACATCAATGGTATTATCCCAACCAATCTATGCAGATAGTATAACATTAAATCCACCTAGAGATGTATTAGAGAAAAAAATAGAAGAGGTGGCAAAGCTAAGAGGTATACCTTCTGTAATACTTAAGTCAATAGCAAGGGTTGAAAGTGTATTTAAACAGTTTAATCCAGATGGTTCGGTGTATACTGGAAGAAGTGGAAGTATAGGACTTATGCAGATACATAATGCATATGGAATGTATGATAGTCACAGATTAAAATATGATATAACTTATAATATTGAAGCTGGAGCAGATGTCTTACTCATGAAGTGGAAAATGGCTAACGATAGACTTCCAAGAATTGGAGATATGAATCCTAATATACTAGAGCATTGGTATTTTGCACTGTGGGCATATAATGGGTGGGTTGAAAGTAACAATCCTAATATGGTTCCATATAAATATAGAACATGGACTAAAAAACATACCTACCAACAATTAATATATATGGTGGCAGAAAAAGAATATGGACAAAAAATTACACCTATAGACCCTAAATTACTCCTTAAACGAGGATTGCCTTCAAAGAATCTAGTCTTCGATACTCCTAAAGACCATCATTATGGAGACATAATATTATATGAAAAGGGAGATTTAGTAGAGGTAGATGTTAGTAACTCACTTACACTTAGAGATGCTCCTGCTGGCAGAGAAATAAGTAAGTTTGATGATAAGACTCTTTTAAATATAATAGATGGACCTGTATTAAAGGATGGTTTTTTCTGGTATAAGGTTAAAGAAAGAGAAGGGAATAAAGAAGGATGGATAGTACGAAATTGGATAGTAAAAGTTGGTGATGTTAAAAACGGTGTATATCCATTCGATGACATTGAAGATAACTGGGCCGTAGATTACATAATTGATTTGTATAAAAAGGGGATTATTGAAGGTAGCAATGGTAAATTCAACCCTAATTCTATGGTTACTAGAGAAGAAATGAGTGCATTTATAGCAAGAGCTTTTGATGTAAAGAATAGCGAATATGAACTAGAATTTAAAGACATTGATAATATAAGTTTTTGGGCTATACCATACGTGAAAGCAGTAACGAGTACAGGGTTGATTACATCTTATGAAGACAATACTTTTGCTCCTAAAAAGCATCTTACAAGAGAAGAAGCAGCAGTCATAATATCTAGATTATTTAATGATACAGAAAATGATATTGAAACAGAGTCTTCTAGCTTACAGTTTAATGACATCAAGGATTTATCACCTTCATCACTAAAAGCCATAAAAATTGTGTACAACAAAGGAATTATGAGTGGAAAGAGTGAATTAAAGTTTTGCCCTAAAGATTATTTAACAAGAGCAGAGGTTTCGAAAATATTACATACTTTATTAAATATGAAAAATGAAATTAATTTGACACAACAATCCAATGATGAAGAAATATTGAGTGAAGTTGATAGTACTCAAATAGATGATAAATCGAAAGAAAATAATAATATAGAGGAAAAAACTACTGATAATAAAAGTGATGATAAATCTAAAGAACAAGAAAAAATGAGGAGCGGGGATTAGAGGAGTAGAGTAATAAAGTATTAGGGAGCAGATAAAATCAATCAACAAACAATGGTGAGAATTAGTTTGGCTATTTGCCACTCGCTGTTCGTTTTTCGCAGAAGAAGTATATGGATTATAGATTAGGGTAATAGTATTACGTTGTCGATGGACGCCTCGTCCATCGACTAGGATAGCATTTATAGTGATTTTCAGTAACTAGAATTTTTACCCAATAGCTAATAGCCAAAAAGCGACTTTAGTCACTTTTTCTATCTGTAGCATCTAAAAGACTTTTTACTATAACTTCCGCCATATCCATAACAAAGGATAATCTTATAGAATGAAGAGATAAGGATTTATCTTTTCTTACACTATCTACTATTCCAATAATAGATAAGTCCCCAACAGGAGGTAAGGTTTTTCCTATACCTTTCCCAGGGAAAATAGGACTATGTCTTATTTCAATAGTACCTATATTTTCAGAACTACTAAGGCAGGCATCTATAGCTATAACAAAGCTAAAAGGGTGCCTTTTTTTTATTTCCTTTATTTTCTCTTTTAAGTTAATAGCGTGAACAGGAGAGTTTAGTGTACCGTAAATAGGCAAAGGAAAAGAAGACTTTTCAAGAAGAGTTCCAACTAAAGGGCCTAGACAATCTCCAATGCATTTGTCAGTACCAATACAAAGAAGTATTGTACTTTGTGTACAAAATGGCCGAAGGTATTCACTCAATATTTCAGATGCAGATTTATCCTTAAAATGAATTTCTAAATTTTTCGTATTCATGACTATACCCCCTCATTCTTATATATGAAATATGAGGGGAGAATAGACCTAATTATTTATTTCTTTTGATAGCTGTTTATATTTTAAGTAAATATTGATTTCCTTGTCTAGGTTCGTACTCATTTCATATAATTTATCAGGGTTATAGTCAGTTGCTATATATGCATTTAGCTCATTTCTTAGTCGTTCGATTTTTTCTTTTTGCTTTTGTAACAGCTTATCACACAATTAATTCACCTCATTTTTAATAATATCCATTTTAGGACTACATCTATGAGGTCAGAAAAAATGTGAATAATATCGAAATAGGCAAAATAAACCACATTTTAAAAATATTCACATATATTCTATCATAAATTCGGATATATTGCAAAATACATACAAACAATGGATAGGTGTAACTGCGAATAAACTTTATAAATAGGTAAATAATATACTACAGAAAGGGGTGAATTAGATGGATTTAAAGAGTTCATATAATTCAATAATAGTTATATTAATGACTGCATTAACTGTGGTGATTATGTTAAATTTACAGATAGATGCTGATATTTCTCGAGAATATGATTATGATAAAGTTAATACAAAAGAAAAATTTTCGGAAATAACTCCAAGACCAGATTATAAGAAAATATTAAATGAAGAAATAAGACAAAGAAAATTATTGAAAAATAAAGAAACTAATATACCTATCAAAACAAATAAAGAAGAACCAGTTAGATTGAAGGAATCAAATTCTGATGTCATTAATAAAGAGGAAAATAATAGTTACATAATATTTAAACAGAAACAAATCGTTAATAGTATAGAAAATTCATTTGTTAAGTATGATAGAAAAACTATAAGATACTTGTTATCTCAATTAGAGAAGAGCATTAAAGAGGCTAAATTAAAGCAGGTAAAAAAACTGTTAAACCAAAATAATATGATACAAACTGTTGAAGTATCAAAAGTACAGCAAAAATTAACTACGGCAGAGAAGAATGAATTAAGTGATATACTAAATAAAATAGGAGCAATGAACAACGTTAAACTTATGTACAAAATAAATGATGGTATTACCCCAGAAGAACAACAGGATATATATGACATATTAAAGGATAAGCTATCTGATGATGAGGTAGTGAGGTTACATGATATATTAGGTAAATATATGGTGAGATAAAGGTAGAAGATAAGCTATTGGTTGCTAGCCGTTAGCTTTTAGCTAAAGACTTAAAAAGAAAGTAGCTCACATTTATGTGAGCTACTTAAACATAGGCAAGAACTCATATGTTATTTCATCTTCATTAACAATAAACTTTATATAATTCAATTCAAATAAATCAAAGTTATTATTCATTTGTTGGTTATTAAATTCTATATATCTAATACCTGATTTAATATCAACCTTATTTTTATTTCCTCCATAGAGCACAAATATATTTTTACCTTTAATTTTATAGTCTGTAAGTATTTCGTGTAGTAGTTCAGCTTCTAATTTGTCTGTAAAACCATTTTTTCCAAATACGGGTTTAGGTAATAGAAGTATTATATTTTTCTCAGTAGAATTATTGAGACGATTCATTAAATCTAACCATTGATTAGGCTCTGTAGCTCTTATTCCATTGTTTGCGTTATCTAACTGTATAAACAAAGTGTCTTTATGGGTAAAGGAGGTAAATCCACTTTTTACTTCTATTAAAGGTTTTTCAATGGTAGTAGAAAATCTAAAATTCATGCCATTCATTACTATACCTAAATCACTTTCGCTAATGATATTAGAAATTCTCTTACTTATATGGTATTTTAATAAATTATTAAGCTCGTTAATACCACTAGTTATAGTAAAGCTATATCCATTTTTCTTTACTTCAGAGTGTCGTTGCAATCTATCGGTAATAATAGTTTCTTCAGGCAAATCTATGTTTTTAATTGGAGTATTATATATAGTTTGTAAATGGTCGAATAATAAATATCCCATATCTTTATTGAGCGAGTTTGTTTCAACTACATATACTTTCTTTAAAGTAATTGGTAATTTAACGTCTGAAGGGATATTGGCAGTAACCCATTTCCAACCTTTCCAGTCTACATTATTACAGAAATTTATTCTATATAATCTGCCTTCATTGTCAACTAATTCTCCTCTAAGCCAATGATTGCTTTCATTTCCATATACCCACATACCTAATTTATCAGGTTTTTTGTTAAGTTTAATACCATCAGATGAAAAGTTTATATAAGCGGCTCTAGTTGAGTCAGTCTGAGTGAAGTCATATTCTAGCTTTAATGAATATTTGCCTTTTTTATCTTTGTTTTCTCTTTCAATACTACCACTAACCTCAGCAGGATATGATGTAAATTCTAAGTTTTTAATACTTTCAAATCCTTCTATTAATTCTGTAGAGTGCCCTACTGAAACTAGAGTGTTTTCAATAGCATTTCCCATTGATGCAATTATTGCACCTGAAGTAGCATTATCGTTACTATAAAATACACCGTCTTCAATTTTTCCTATATTCCCAACAACCTTCCATTCTATATCGTTAGGATTTATTTTAGCTTTAAATCCATCATCGTTGATTCCATATACAGCTTCAAATTGTTTTTTTGATTCAAAATCAATATGGAACTTTTCTGGTTTTATTACAAGGTCTTTAGGTTGATTTATTACATTTATTTTTATTTCATCAGTTTTACCTTTATATCTAACTTTTACAGTTCCTATACCACACTCTTCAGTATATAAAATATTATCTTTAAATTTTCCTTTTATTCCTTCTACTGAGAATCTTGCTCTATCTAAATCTATTTCTACTGGATTATAGTATTTATCATAACCTTTTATATAAAATTTTCTTGATGCATTGACAAATATATTTGTATCACTAGTAGATATTTCGATATATTTTAAGGAGCTTTTAGGAGCATTATTAAAAACTCCTATACCATTAATAATAGCTCTTTCACTTCCGTCAGATGGACGATTAACTATTACTATATTTTCTTTATCTAATGGAGCTAACGCCATTGTTGTAGACCCACCACCGTCTAAGTTCATAGCTTCATAAGCACCTAATTCAATCATTATTTTAGCTAACTTTTCCTGGTCTACTCCTTTAAAGGAGGCATGTCTACCATCTACTGTAACCATAATAACTTGTTTTTTGTCCTTAGTTATACCGATTGCTGTTCTTGGATGATTTCCAGGAATATTGTGGGTAAATTCTGCAATGTCACCGTCTTTTACAAGAACAGTACTTCCTCCTATTGCCGTTTTTATCTCTTTATAATCAGGAGTAGTAGTAATTTCTAATTTTACTTTATCACCGAGCTTTAGGCTATTTAATAACGTTTCACCAGCTTTACTCTACCAACTAATATGTACCCATTCTCAGGCATATCTATAGGCTCCTGTCCAACTCTAATATCTGTTACTGTATCATTAATAACTATAACTTCTGTCATATCATCATAAATTAAGTTGCCAAAAGTTTCAGAACTCCAATTTTTATCATAAAGACCTATAACGGTATAATTACTAGTGGCTTTATTTTTTACACGTACCGATATAGGGTCTGAATTTTCAGGTATAACCTTTATATTCCATCCCCAGTATGATAAAAATGGATTTTCATTGTTATCTATAGTGAATACACTTAAAGGCTCTTTAGCAAAAGAAGGCGAAGAAATTAATTCATTGTTATTCACAACTGTACCTAATGGAGAAAAATATTTATTCCAGTAGAAAAAGTCTCCATTAATACCTGCTACTGCATTTGAGTTTTTCATCATTTGAGTAAGCTTTTCTTTTTTAGAAATACCTTCATCACTGAAAAGTGAACCAATTTCTGTATATTGGTCTTGTATATTTACTCTAAGTACGTTAACATTCAACCAACCATTAGATGTAAAGCGTTGAATGTGCTCATGTACGACACCACTGCTGATATTTTCAATAGTTTTTCTTTCATGAATTAAAAATGGACTATCTGCAAATCCAAAGGAACTACTAGAGATAATTATTGATATTAAAACAAAGTAAATAGCTATCTTTTTAAATAAATTATTCAAACCAGGTCACCTCTTTATTCAAACCATAAACCTAATTGGTCTTTATTTTGTATAGCTGTAAGTATTTTATCTTTTGATGTAGGTATTTCTTTATAAATAGTTTTTAGAAGTTGCTTCATTTCTTCTCTTTTAGTATTTTTATCTGCAGGACAAGGACTTTTAACTGTAGGTATGTCATGTCTTTTAGCTGCTCCTATTATTTGATGCTCTTTAATGTATACCATAGGCCTTATAAGATGTAGGTCGGTTCTAGATAAATAGCTTTTAGGTTTAAAAGTTTTTATTCTGCCAGAGTAAAGCATACTTAAAAAAAGAGTTTCTATTGCATCATCTGCATGATGTCCTAGTGCAACTTTATTACACCCTCGTTCCTTTACAGCTTCATATAAAGCACCACGTCTCATTTTGGCACAAAGAGAGCATGGATTTTTTTCTTTTCTTACGTCAAATACGACTTTTGCTATTTGTGTTTCTTTAATTGTATAGGGTACTTCTATCTTAGAGCAAAATTCTTTAATAGGTGTTAAATCAAAATCATCAAAACCTAATGTTAATGATATAGCTTCTAATTCGTATTTAACAGGACTGAAATGCTGAAATAATTTAAGACCATATAAAAGGGTTACACTGTCCTTTCCACCAGAAACCCCTACAGCTATCTTATCGCCATCATTTATTAGGTTAAAATCTTCTACTGCCTTTCTTATAGCACCTAAAATTTGTTTCATTGTATCATCCTTTCAGTTTTCTGCTATATATTGTATGACGAATATTATTAGTAATTGGTTTCAACTTAATTATATAACATTTTAATTATCAAGTAAGTTACAATATAGTTAAAATATATATAATTAACTACCATCTAATATTATATCTTGAAATAGAGGTAAATAAAACACTATATGTAAGAAAATGCAACATTGTTGCATTTTAGGGGACAGAAAATATAATTTAAAATTGAAAATGTAAAATTAGTTGGCGTGTAAGGTAACGTGCAAGTTAATGTGCTAAAAGACGTAAAAGAAGACGTGAAAAAGACAGCTAAAGCTGCTTTTAAGTGCTAGGTACTTGGTACTGGGTACTAGAATAAGGGATTGGAAACAGAGGAAAGGTAAAAGAATTTGTTAGTAGCTTTTCTATATAATAGAAAAAGGCGTTCACATAAAAGTGAACGCCTTTTTAATGGTCGGGGTGGCAGGATTTGAACCCGCGACCCTCTGGTCCCAAACCAGATGCGCTACCAAACTGCGCTACACCCCGTTGACTTGCGACTTTTTTATTATAAGAGAAAACAAATATGTTTTCAATTTCGTTTTTATATAAATATCGTAAATTTTATGTTAAATCTGCATTAAATCTCTTGATAGCTTTTGAATTCTTATGTTTTCATTGAATCAGGGGACTGGGGACTGGGAACAGGGGACAGGGGGGACAGATATTAAGAAAAGTTGAGGCTTTTATAAAACCTCAACTTTTAAAATTATTAATCAGGGAAATCTAGTTCTATATTATTAATGTTTATATCATCAAGTTTTTTTGGACGTTTAGGGGTAGGGTTTCCAATGATACCACCATTGTTTTCTATAATATCTTTTGCTTGTTGTATATTTTCATTATCCGTCTTTACTACGACTTTGCAGTTTATGTCAGCTATTTCTTCCATGGGCCCCATACCACTTACCATTGGGTCAGCTGCGTTTAAAGGCGTTAAGCTACTATCTAAGATAGGTTCACCTGATTTCATTGTTAACTCAGAAAGGCTTGTAGAGACTCCAGCTCCCGGCAAATTTATTTGTGTATTTCTATCTGGAATATAATGGTCATTCATATCAGAATATACATTAGAATATCCAGCATTTTTTAGTTGCTCAACAGTTTCATTTGCTCTTTTTATTGACCTAAAATATCCTTCAATAATCATTTCAAACCTCCTATAGACAAAATAATAAATGTTTCTATAGATATTTTGGCATAGCAGACTTAGGATTATACAAATAAAACCTATGCTTTTTTTAATAGAAGACTTTTTTGTATAAGAAAGTATATTTACTGTATAGATTGTAATTAAGTTAAATATAAGTTTTAAAGGCAGAGAAAATATTTGTAAAATTATTATCGAAAAGCGAAAGGCGAACAGCGAATAGCCTAA
>NZ_ARZA01000281.1 GCF_000387765.1 Caldisalinibacter kiritimatiensis | reverse complement strand
GTACGTACGGTGGTGTGAGAGGTCGGTAGATAAAATAATTATCTACCTCCTACTCGATTAAATACTAAATAAAGAATCTTTCTAATAATTTACTACCAACTATAGAACCCAGAAATAAAAATATAGCATATACCCAACCAGAAAGGGAAAGTGAAGCAATGCCACTATAAAGACCACCTATATTACAACCAAGACCGATTGTTGCTCCATAGCCCATTAATAAACCACCTAAAATTGCTGCTATAACTTGTTTCATAGATCTGACTTTTTTTATTCTAAATTGAGAAGCTAAAAGAGAAGCTAAAAGAGCACCAAAGATAATACCCATATTTCTCATAGAACCTGGGTCATTAAAAAAACCTAAATTTAAAGTGGCTTGGGCACTATTACTACTAAAATAATACCATTTATCTACACTGCCTCCAATCAACGTATATAGCCATGCTCCCCAGTATGAAAAAGATTCACTTACTCCCCATGGATTTCCAGTAGCAACCAATGTAACTATTTGGAAAACTGACAAAAGAACCGCACCAACTATATATGGCCATGAATCTTTAATCCAAAGCTTATAGAATTTATTATCTATTAGTTTTAAAACTATATCTCTTAAATTAAAATCCCTTTTTATTATTAAACACTTCCCATTTGTCAATTTGTTAGCTAGGATATATAAAGCACCAATTATTAATAATTGAATAATAACAGCTCCTAACCAACCAAATATATCAGGTAAAAATATAGATTTTCCATGCATGATAAAATTAGTTTTCCACCATAAAAAATTATGGGCACCCAAAAGAGAACCAACAATGAAAAAAAATAGTGAAATCAGCTGTAAGATAAATCCTTCACCGGATCTCATAAGAGTACTAGATGCACATCCTCCTGTAATAACCATACCAATTCCAAACATAAATGCACCGATAGCTGTTGCAAAGCTAATAGGGACAACATAATTTTGTCCAGGAATAGGTAATCCATTAGAATATGCACTAGACTTTATTGCAGTGAAACCGATAGTTGTGATTGCAAATGCAATAAGTACAGCTTTAGTTAAAGCAGTACTACCTAGTAAATATGGGTCCCTAACAGCTGAAGCAAAACAAAACCTTGACTTTTGAAGTATAAATCCAAAACAAATACCAGTTAACCAAAATAATCCTAATTTAGCGGAAATATTATATAGTAACATTTCAATAATTATAACACCTACTAAAAAAGCTATACCTAATGGCATTTGACTTTTTTTATATCTTCTATCTTTGATTTTATGAGAAGATGACACTTCTAGCATAGATTCCTTAGGGCTATTTGACTTAGCCATTAGATTAAACATCTCCTTCCTCTACAAATTAATGATATATAACGAAAGACTTTATTAACAAAATTGTACCATAAAAAACATTTTAGCATCTATCACCAGTAAATAATATACATTAATAACAAAATAAATAAATTAAATGAGATCATGAGTATAAAAAGAACATATAAATATAGTTTATAAAAGAAAATTTAAGAAAATACAGATTGATTATCTTGTC
>NZ_ARZA01000280.1 GCF_000387765.1 Caldisalinibacter kiritimatiensis | reverse complement strand
CTAGAAAAAGTTATGGAAGATATTCAATTACTTGAAGATAAACTAGAGTTCTTAAAGCAACTGAATACAAGCAGCACACTAGTGTATTATCCAACAAATATAAGTTTTGAAAAATTCAAAGATAAGATTTTTTTATTAAACAAGAGGAAAAAAGTGATAGATGTTAATGATAAAATAACAGTTTACATGTCATTACACACAGAGAATTTAAAAATAGTAGAGGTTAAAGGTACATTTTTTAAAGAAAATATTAAATTAAACCTTATGCTTGAAAATAATAAGCTTATTCATTTATTTGAGCGTGAAAAAGAAAAACTGATTAACGCCTTAGAAAAGTGTGGTTTTAACAATATTATATTGAATTTTGAAGAAAAAAGTGAAGACGTTGATGTGTTAGATTATTTTGGTGAAGAAAGACAAGAACATTTAACTTTGGATATAAGGGTGTGATATATTGAATAAAGATAATAAGGAAAAGATTGCAGTTGCATTGAAATATGATTCAAGTGATAAAGCACCGATTGTTATAGCTAAAGGAAAAAACAACATTGCAGACAAAATAATTGAAAAAGCTGAAGAAGAAGATATACATATACATAAAGAAAAAGAATTAGCAGAGAATCTTTATAAATTAGATTTAAGTATGCAAATTCCTGAGGAATATTATGCAGCAGTGGCAGAAATACTAGCCTTTATATATACTTTAGACAAAAAGCAAGGTGAAAAAGTTGGCTAATAATAGAGCAATGGGGTCATTTGGAGAAAGACAAGCTATTAAGTATTTAAAAAATAATGGATATATATTATTAGCTAAAAATTTTAACACATACTTTGGGGAAATAGATATAATTGCTAAGCAAAACGATGTAATAGTGTTTATAGAAGTTAAAGCAAGAAAGAATGCTAACTATGGTTATCCTTATGAGGCTGTTAATAATAAAAAGCAGCAAAAGATTATAAAAACTGCTTATGCATATATAAAAAAGATGAACTTAAAGAATTATCAGTATCGTTTTGATATTATTGAGGTATATCTTTGTGGTAGCTCACAGTATAAAATTAACCATATTTTAGATGCATTTTGGTTGACTGATTAAGGCACAGAGTTTAGCGAAATAGGTTCTGTGCCTTTTGTATTAGAAAATCATGATACTTTTCAAAAAGTAGTCCTACTATAAACCATGCAGGGAAGTAGTCAAGTCTAATATATCCATATAAAGTTAGTTTAGAAGAACGTTTATAATCCCATGGACATATACCTATCATTTTATCTAAAAGAAATCCAGTTAAAAATTCTATAGAAAAAATTAATACTGTCCAAATAAAACCTCTTACAACAAAATTTTCCCTCCTAATTTTATTATGTATAGGTTCTAAAAATATTGCAAGTCCGTATATAAAGAACATCCATAAATATGTGTGTCCTGTTAGTGTTAAATCCCCGTATATTAAAGAACTAAATCCTGTCCAAAAAACTTCGATTAATAACCCACTAAGACCGTAAATTACATATCTTATTAACATAATAATATTATGTTCTATTAACAATTTATTATTCTTTACTATGTATAAAGACAAAATAGTACACTTTATATATTAGATGTCGCTATTTGACTATTACCCAGGGAATAGGAAATGGACTATTTTTACAAATAAACCATAACTATAATACAAGTAACATATTTTGTTTGTTGAATTAATGAATAAGTTCTTATAAGTTATAATTTAGGGAGGTATAACGGTGGATAAAAATAGAGTAAGAAAATTATTATTAGTATTAATTATTAGTAGTATAGCAATGTATACTTTCTTTTACACAGGAGATATACAAGGAGAATGTACTAAGTTTAACATGTCATATATATACTTTACTGATGAATCCACTTATGAGTACTATGTTAATAGAACTTCTAATTCTTTACAAGTTATTTCTCCAAATTATTTTAATATAAATGATGATGGTTCTTTAAAAATTACAAGTAAATTAGATAAAAAGTTTATAAAGAATATGCATAATGAAAATGTAAAAGTTGTACCTTTCTTGAGTAATCACTGGGATAGAGAAAAGGGTAGAAAAGCATTAGAAAATAGATATGTATTAGTTAATCAAATAGTACAAGCTATAAATAAGTATAACTTAGATGGTATAAATGTAGACTTGGAAAATCTAACGGAGTTAGATAGAGACAATTATACAGACTTTGTAAAACTACTAAGACAGGAGCTATCAGAAGAAAAAGAAGTGTCAGTTGCAGTTGCGGCTAATCCTAAAAAACTTAGTAAAGGTTGGCATGGATCTTACGACTACAAAGAGCTATCAAAATATAGTGATTATTTAATGTTGATGACTTATGACGAAAGTTATTATGGTAGTTATCCTGGACCGGTTGCTAGTATTTCTTTTGTAGAGGAATCTATTAAAGTAGCATTAGAAGAAGTTCCAGCTGAAAAAATAGTGTTAGGCATCCCGTTTTACGGAAGATACTGGAATCTTCAGGAGCGTATAGGTGGTCGTGGTATTAGTCTTATAAAGATACAAGAATTAATAAAAAAATATAATGGACAAGTTACATTTGATAAAAAAAATATGTCACCAGTGGCTACGTTTATTATTAGCCCAAAGGATGAAAAAACTTATGTATATGGAAGGGAATTAAAAACTGGTAATTATGTTGTTTGGTTTGAAAATGAAGAATCTATTAAATCTAAATTAAGATTGGTTCAAAAGTACAACCTGAAAGGAACAGGTAGCTGGAGTTTAGGACAAGAGCCTGAAAATACATGGGACTATTATAACTTGTGGCTTAATGGTAAATATTACAAGGATATTGAAGGACATTGGGCAATGGCTAGCATATTGGATGTAGAAAGTAAAGGTTGGATGAAAGGGATATCAAATACTCATTTTGCTCCAAATAAAAGTCTGACAAGAGCTCAAGCAGCTGTTACATTAGTTCGTATATTAGGACTCGAAGATAACACTAAAGAGGATAGTTCATTTAAAGATATTAAAGGACATTGGGCAGAGAAAGAAATTACAATTGCTGAAAAACAAGGGCTTATAAAAGGGATAGAAGAAAATAAGTTTGCTCCAGATGAATCAGTAACAAGAGAGCAAATGGCGGTTATGTTAGATAGATTGTTAAACTTAGAAAAAAATGAAAGTACTGAGGTATACTATAAAGATATAGTCCGAGAACGATGGTCCTATGAGGCTATAGTAAAAATGACAAAACATAATATATTCAAGGGATTTAATGATAAAACCTTTAAACCAAGACAAAAGATAACAAGAGCACAGATGGCTACTTTATTAAATAGAATATCACATTTAGTTGAATAGCATATTAAAATTAATACTAGACCACCAAGGAAAAACCTTGGTGGTCTAGTTTACTTAAAAAAGATTTAAACTGTACCTTGCGCCATCATAGCATTAGCAACTTTTAAGAAACCAGCTATATTAGCTCCAGCTATATAGTTACCTTCCATTCCATATTCTTTAGCTGCTTTATCAGACATCTTGAAGATATTAACCATAATATCATCTAATTTTTTATTTACTTCTTCAAATGTCCATGATAATCTCATACTGTTTTGTGCCATTTCAAGTGCTGAAGTAGCAACTCCACCAGCATTTGCAGCTTTTGCAGGAGCAACTAAGATATTGTTTTCAAGGAATAAGTCTAATGCTTCATTTGTACATGGCATATTAGCACCTTCACCTACAGCTATAACACCATTGTCTATAAGTTTTTGTGCATAATCAACATCGATGTCATTTTGTGTAGCACAAGGTAGTGCAATATCACACTTAACATCCCATACTTTTTTACCTTCATAGTATTCAGCTTCTGGATGATATTTTACGTACTCACTAATGCGTTTTCTTTCTACTTCTTTAATTTGCTTAATAGTATCTAGTTTAATTCCATCTTTATCATATATGTATCCTTTGGAATCAGACATAGCAACAACTTTTGCACCATATTCTTGAGCTTTTTGACAAGCATAAGTGGCAACGTTACCAGAACCAGAAATAACAATTGTTTTATCTTTTAATGATTCATTATTAGCAGCTAGCATTTCTCTAACAAAGTAAATTAAACCGAAACCAGTTGCTTCTTTTCTTACTAAAGAACCTCCATAAGTCAAACCTTTTCCAGTTAGAACACCAGCTTCATAAGCATTCCTTAATCTTCTATATTGACCAAATAAATAACCAATTTCTCTTGCACCTACTCCAATATCACCTGCAGGTACATCTACATCTGGACCTATATGTCTATATAATTCAGTCATAAAGCTTTGGCAGAATCTCATTATTTCAGCATCTGATTTACCTTTAGGGTCAAAGTCTGAACCACCTTTTCCACCACCAATAGGTAAACCTGTTAATGAGTTTTTGAATATTTGTTCAAAGCCTAAAAATTTAATTATACCTAAGTAAACTGAAGGATGAAATCTTAACCCACCTTTATATGGACCTATAGCACTATTGAATTGTACTCTAAATCCTCTGTTAACATGAATATTTCCATTATCGTCTACCCAAGGTACTCTAAACATAATTTGTCTTTCAGGTTCAACTATTCTTTCAAGGATTCCATTTTCAATAAACTCAGGATGCTTTTCCAAAACTGGTTCAATTGATTTTAAAACTTCTTCTACAGCTTGATGGAATTCAGATTCGCCAGGATTTCTTTTTTTCACTTGTTCTAAAATATCTTGTACCTTTGACATAAAATCATCTCCTTTGTTTGAGTTTTTGAAAAAATATTTCTCTTTTAAATTATACAACTTTTTATGTTTTTTATAAACATGTGATTTAGATTTTTTTGGTAAAAAACGTTTGCCAATATCATAAAAAACATTATCATAAATGACAAACACCTTAATTAAACTTATGACAGTTTTAATATACCCAATTATTTATTTGTAAAACATTAAATAAACATATGTAGAAATGCAAAGAATGATAAGAATAAAATATTAAAAGATTAGTAATAAAACCAACATCAGCTGGTATGATAAATTAAATAGAATATTAAAAAATAAAAGAGAATAGGTAATAAATCTATTCTCTTATTTAATACCATTTATTTCTAAACGATTTTTATATGCTAGTGAAAATAACCATCTATATAAATCTTCAATCTTAGCTTTTTTAGGAAATTCAAGTTTATGTGTAGCAGTATCTTCATAATTAGAATTGCGCTTTACATTTGTTAGATATGTAATAGTAATTTCACTATCATCAATTCCTGCACCTGCAGTTTCTATTTCACAATCAACAATATTCATTAAGAAAATAGATTTAACAGACATTTTCTTTCCTGTAGTACCTTGAAATATCACTACATCTCTAATTAAAGTGAAAGCTTGTTGGATTTCTTCATCGTTTATTAAGTATTGACCGTATTTTTCTATTGCAGTATTAGAATCCATTTGATTTAAATTACCAGAAATTCCATTCATTAAGTTTCCGAACAGTCCCTTACCCATAATCTTTACCTCCTAACAATTAGTTTGCTTTTAATATTGTACAATACTAAACTAAGTAAAACAAGTAAAGTTTATCGAATATAAAAAGTATTAATGTGTTTTTATTAGTGGGGTTAAAATTTTTTATTTTGATACCTTTTAAAAGGTTGTAAGGGATTTATTTGTAAAAAAATGAAGGAAATATTTACTAAATCTTGAAGTATAATAATGAAATAACTTATGAAAGAAGGGGAATTATGTTATCAAAAGTAAAAACTTGCGTGTTGCAAGGGTTAGATGGTTATTTAGTTGAAGTTGAAACTGATGTTTCTAGAGGAATGCCTAGTTTTAATATTGTAGGATTACCTGATACAGCAATTAGAGAAGCTAAAGAAAGAGTAAGGACTGCTATAAAAAATAGTGGATATGAGTTTCCATTAAATAGGATTACTATAAATTTAGCTCCAGCTAATTTAAAAAAAGAAGGTTCACAGCTAGATTTGCCAATTGCTGTTGGTATTTTACTAGCAGTTGAAATAATTAAAAATAATAACTTAGATAATGTATCTTTCGTAGGAGAGTTATCTTTGGATGGAAAGATTAATAAAATAGATGGAGCTTTACCTATGGTAATATCATTAAAGGAAAAAGGTATTGAAAAAGTTATAATTCCATATGACAATAAAGAAGAGTGTAGTGTAGTTGATAGAATAGATATAATTCCTGTTAAACATCTTAGTGAATTAGTACTATATTTAAATGATGAAATGATTATTGAGCCTTACAAAAGGAATGTAAATCTCTTGCTTGAAAATCAAGAAGATAATTATGAAGATTTTGGTGACGTCAAAGGACAGCAGATGTTAAAAAGAGCTATGGAAGTAGCGGCTGCTGGTTCTCATAATATACTTATAATTGGTCCCCCTGGCTCAGGAAAAACTATGATAGCAAGAAGATTACCATCTATTTTACCTAAATTGACATTTGAACAAGCTTTAGAAATTACGAAAATATATAGTATAGTAGGATTACTTAATGAATATTCATTAGTAACTAAGAGACCATTTCGTGCTCCACATCATACGATGTCTAATGTATCGTTAGTAGGTGGAGGTAGAATTCCAAGACCAGGCGAAGTATCATTAGCTCATTATGGAGTGCTATTTTTAGATGAGCTTCCTGAATTCAAAAAAAGCGTATTAGAGGTGTTAAGACAACCTATGGAAGATGGACATGTAACCATATCAAGAGTTAATGCATCTTTATCATATCCATCAAAATTCATGCTTGTTGCTAGTATGAACCCTTGTCCGTGCGGCTATTACGGGGATCCTACCCATGAATGTACATGTAACCAAAGGGATATAGATAGATATTTAGGAAAGATTAGTGGTCCTTTACTTGACCGAATAGATATTCATATAGAAGTAAGCCCTGTTAAATATAATGAGTTAGAGAATAATAATTTAAAAACCGAATCGTCTAAAGAGATTAGATATAGAGTTGATAAAGCACATCAGGAACAGCTTGAGCGATACAAGGATGAAAATATCTATTCAAATTCAGAATTAACGCCTAAACATATGAAGAAATATTGTGAGCTTGATGATGAAGGTAAAATGCTAATGAAACAAGCTTTTGACCAATTAGGTCTTAGCGCTAGAGCATACAACAAAGTTTTAAAAGTTGCTAGAACTATTGCTGATTTAGAGGGGAGCAAAAATATAAAATCTAATCATTTAGCTGAAGCAATTCAATATAGAAAACTGGACAGAAAATATTGGAGTTAGTTTATAATATTATGTGAGAGAAGGTAATAATATGGATAATAAAGATATTTTAATTTGGTTAAATAGTATTAATGGAATTGGTAATAAAATGATTGATAATTTGATAAAATACTATGGCGATTTAAAAAGTATTTGGGAAGCCAAAGAAAGCTCTATTAGGGAGTTTAAAGGATTAAATAATCAAATAAAAAGCAAAATGCTTGCTACAAGAGATAAAACATATGTAGAGATGCTTAAGAAAAGAATCAAAGAACTAAAAATTAAAGTAATATCAATTTGCGATAATGAATATCCTAGTATACTAAAAAACATATATGACCCACCAAAAATATTGTTTGTAAAAGGTAGTATAGTAAAGAAAGATAGTTTTTCTATTGCGATTGTGGGTTCTAGGAAGACGACACCCTATGGAAAATGGGCTGCAGATAAGTTTGCTAGAGAATTAAGTAGAATGGGGATTACTATTGTAAGTGGAATGGCTAGAGGTATAGATACTATATCCCATAAAGGAGCACTCAAGGAAAACGGGAGAACTATTGCTGTTTTAGGAAGCGGTATAAATGTAATATATCCTAAATCTAATAAAGAATTATATAATCAAATAATTAATAATGGAGCTATTATATCAGAGTTTCCTATAGATATGCAGCCAGTAGCTCATAACTTCCCTATGCGCAACAGAATAATTAGTGGTCTTTGTCTTGGGGTTATTGTTATTGAAGCTAAAAAGAAAAGTGGTTCTCTAATAACAGCACAACATGCACTTGAGCAAGGAAGAGATGTGTTTGCTCTACCAGGTAATATAAACAGTGTTTATAGTAAAGGAACTAATTTACTGATAAAAGATGGAGCAAAACTGTTGACGGATGTTGATGATATTTTAGAAGAGATAAACATATTAAAAAGTATTTTTGAAAAAGTTGAAAATAAACAAATAAACAATAGAGAATTAGGTAAAGATGAGAGTAAGGTATTAGAAATTTTATCGGAGCGTCCAATGAATTCAGATATTATTGCTTCAAAAATTAATATTGACATATCAAAAGTAAATAGTATACTTACTATATTGGAAATGAAAGGTTTAGTTAAATTGTTACCAGGAAACTTATATACAGTACAATAAAAATATACAAATTGGACGTAGTTTTTTATTTTTGATATAATTACAGACATTATTAAGCGGAAATATACGGAGGTGTTTAACTTGGCAAAGTCTTTAGTTATAGTTGAATCACCAGCAAAAGCAAAAACGATTGGTAAGTTCTTAGGTAAAAATTATAAAGTAAAGGCTTCAGTGGGACATGTAAGAGATTTACCTAAAAGTAAACTAGGTATTGATATAGAAAATGATTTTGAACCGAGGTATATAACAATAAGAGGAAAAGGACCAGTATTAAAAGAATTAAAAAAAGAAGCTAAAAATGTTGAAAAAATTTATTTAGCGACTGACCCAGATAGAGAAGGGGAAGCTATTTCATGGCATTTAGCTCATATTTTAGGCTTAGATGAAAGTGAAAACTTTAGAATTGAGTTTAATGAAATAACTAAAAATGCTATTAAAAATGCTATTAAAAAACCTAGAAAGATAGATAAAGACTTAGTAGATGCACAACAAGCTAGAAGAATATTAGATAGGTTAGTTGGTTATAAAATAAGTCCTTTATTATGGAGAAAGGTAAGAAAAGGTTTAAGTGCAGGTAGGGTACAATCGGTTGCTACAAAATTAATATGTAAGAGAGAAAGAGAAATAGAAAACTTTAAACCAGAAGAATATTGGAGTTTAAATGTACAGTTAAAAAAGGATAAAAATAAATTTGAGGCTAGTTTTTATGGAGAACTTAATAATGGTAAAGAAAAGAAAATAAAGCTAAAGGATAAACAAAGTGTAGACAAGATTATTAAACAAATAAAAAAATCTGAATTTATTGTAGATGAGGTAAAAAAAGGTACAAAAAAGAGAAATCCGTATCCACCATATACTACAAGTAATTTACAACAGGATGCAAACAAAAGATTAGGATTTTCTACTAAGAAGACTATGATGATAGCCCAGCAGTTATATGAAGGAATAGATATAAAAGGAGAAGGGACAGTTGGTTTAATTACTTATATCAGAACAGACTCTGTTAGGATATCAAAGGAAGCAATGAAAAATGTTAATGATTTTATAGTTGAAAGCTATGGTGAAGAATATTCTTCTGGTGGGAGACAATTTAAAAAAGGAAAAAAAGACGTTCAGGATGCCCACGAAGCTATAAGACCTACTTCAGTTTTAAGACATCCAGAAAAAATAAAAGATTCTTTAAAGAAAGATCAATATAAATTATATAAACTGATTTGGGAAAGATTTGTTGCTAGCCAAATGAGTCCAGCTTTATATGAAACCCTTTCTTTGAAAACCAAAGCTGGTAATACAATTTTCAAAGCTAGTGGGTCTAAACTAGCTTTTGATGGATTTATGAAGGTATATACTATTAAAAATAAGGAAAAGGATATAAACATACCAAATTTAAGTAAGGGAGAGACAGTTAAGCTAATTAATACTGAGCCTAAACAACATTTTACACAGCCACCATCTAGATATACAGAGGCTAGCTTGGTAAAAACGTTAGAAGAACTTGGTATAGGAAGACCTAGTACTTATGCTCCTACAATAAGCACTATTATAAATAGAGGTTATGTAATAATAGAGAATAAATCTTTAAAACCTACAGAGTTAGGATTTGTAGTAACAGATTTATTAAGTGAGCATTTTAAAGATATTATCAGCGAGGAATTTACTGCTTATATGGAATCAAAACTTGATGAAGTAGAAACGGGAGACATGGAATGGAAAACGATTATAAGAGATTTCTATGATAAATTTAAAGTAACACTGGAAACTGCAGAAAACAATATTAGCAAAGTAGAATTAAAAGAAGAAGAAACAGATGTTAAATGTGAAAAATGTGGTAGGAATATGGTAATTAAACATGGGAGATATGGTAAATTCTTAGCGTGTCCAGGATACCCAGAGTGTAAGAATACTAAACCTTTAATAAAAGAAATTGGAGTTAAATGTCCGGAATGCGGTGGAGATATAGTAGAAAGACGTTCGAAAAAGGGAAGGAAATTTTATGGTTGTAGTAATTATCCGAAATGTAAATTTGTATCTTGGTATAAACCTATAAACGAAAAATGTCCTGAGTGTGGTAGTTTATTGGTTGAAAAATCAAATAAAAAAGGAAAAACAATAATGTGTATGAATAAAGAGTGTGGGTTCAAAAAACAGAAGAAAGAGTAGAAAAATATTGATTAACATTTAAAAACTTATATTTATCCTGTAATAAAAAAATAAAAAACACGAAAAAAGTAACAAAAACAAGAAAAAATAAAATTTTAACAAAATTATAATTGAATATAGTTGAAAAATGTAGTATCATTTATATTCGGTGGTTGGGAGTGAGCATATGCTAAAAGGAATTTCGGGAGCATTGATTTAAAGTATAATAATCCTATATTTGAAGGATTTAGTAAGATATTCAGTCTAATAAAAGTATTGTACCTAAAGGAATAAAAATTACAGCTACTGAAGAAGCTATAAACAAATAGCAAAAATTACTTATTTATCAAATGTACAGTAACAGAATATATTAGGAAATGTGTTTATAAGTCTTGAAACACTCGATAGGATGTGAGGATAGTAAAGGTTACATGAAAAAAACGTCTGAATTATAAAAGCACTCTGCAATAGAAAAAAGAACAAAAACATATTTTATAAACCAAAGGAGGATTACTATGGGTGAAAGTTTATTGCAAAAGACTAGAAGATTGAATAGATTATTACAGAATACAGGTACAAAACCTGTTTCGTTTTCAGAAGTTACAAAGACTTTAAGTGAGGTTTTAGAAGCAAATGTTTATATAGCAAGCAGAAAAGGTAAGGTTCTGGGATTTGCTTTATCACAAGGCTTCGAATGTAGTATTATTGAAAATGAAGTAGTAAAAGAAAGAAGATTTCCAAAGGAATACAACGATGAATTATTAAAGATAACTGAGACTAAAGAAAATGTTAGAGAAATAAGTGAGTGTGTATTTGACCAAGTTTCTAAATGTGACTATCCAAATAAAATTACTATGATCATACCTATTAACAGTGGAAGTTCTAGACTAGGAACATTGGTATTAGCGAGATTTGGGAGAGAATTTTCGGAGGAAGACTTAATTTTAGCAGAATATAGTGCAACAGTAGTAGGCATGGAAATTCTAAGAGCAAAAAGTGAAGAGATAGAAGAAGAAGCGAGAAAAAAAGCAGTAGTTCAAATGGCTATAGGAACATTGTCCTATTCAGAATTAGAAGCAGTTGAACATATATTCAATGAATTAGATGGAAATGAAGGACTATTAGTTGCTAGTAAAATAGCAGATAGAGTTGGTATAACACGTTCTGTTATTGTTAACGCTTTAAGAAAATTTGAAAGTGCAGGATTAATTGAATCTAGGTCATTAGGAATGAAGGGTACACACATCAAAATCTTAAATGACAAACTTTTAGATGAATTAAAAAAGGTTAGAAATTAGCTAGAATGACATTAACATGTCGTTCTAGCTTTTTTGGTGCATTAATTTGGTATAATAGACTAAATATATATATTCGTTAATTAAGTGAAAATTATAAGGTTAAACAAATAGGTCTAGTGAACTAAAAAATCAAATAAAGAAGGGATTTGAAAAAAAAGGTAGAATATAATAGAATGGTATTAGGAAATATCGAATATATGCAAAAAATGCGATTTGAATTGAAATGTATTCTGAAAGGTTTTGAAATGGAGTGATAATATGTTAAATACTAGTTACCGTTCAATAGATATAATGAAAAAAGCATTAGATGGAACATGGCAAAGACATGAAGCAATTACTAACAATATTGCTAATGTGAATACACCGGGATATAAGAGGATAGAAGTTAATTTTGAAGCTGAATTAAAAAATGCATTACAGAAAGATGGTTTGTCGTTAAATACAACTAATGAAAAACACATATCCAAAAATGATACCTTGAATTCTTTTAATCCAACTGTAAAAAGGGACTATAGCTATTCCACGAGAAAAGACGGTAACAATGTAAATATAGACGTCGAGAGTGCTGAACTAGCAAAAAATACAATTATGTATAATTCATTAATACGACAGGTTTCAAATGAATTTAGAAAGATAAAGATGGTATTGAATGAAGGAGGTAAATAATAATGGGAGCTTTTAATTCAATAAATGTAAGTGCTTCAGCTCTTAGTGCAGAAAGATTAAGAATGGATATAATTTCAAAAAATATAGCAAATGCAAATACTACTAGAACTAGTGGTGGAACACCTTATAGAAGGCAGATGGTAGTGTTTAGAGAAAAAGATAGTAAGCCTTTTTCTTCCTATTTAACTAAAGCATCTAAAGAAAAGATAAAAGGTGGAGGAGTAGAAGTAACATCGGTAGTTGAAGATAAAAGTGCATTTAAGAAAGTTTATGACCCGGGACACCCTGATGCGAATGAGGATGGATATGTTTTGATGCCGAATGTAGATATAATGAAAGAAATGGTAGATATGATATCTGCATCTAGAGCATATGAAGCTAATGTAACCGCGATAAATTCTACAAAATCAATGTCAATGAAAGCACTAGATATAGGTAGATAACGGAGGGAATTAAATGAGTATTAATAATATACAAGGAATAAATTTTAATAAAGCTTTAAATAATATAGAAAATATATCTAATCAAGAGAAAAATAAATCAGATTTTGGAGATTATTTATTTCAAGAACTAGACAAGGTAAAGAGCTTACAAGTTGAGGCGAACAACTATAATAGAATGTTGTCTACAGGTAAAATAAATAACATTCATGAAGTAATGATAGCCACCGAGAAAGCAAATATTGCACTACAATTTACATTAAGTATAAGAAATAAAGTAATAGATGCATACAAAGAAATTACAAGGATGCAAATATAATTAAAGTTGCACCAAGAAATGAGGTGTTTAAATGGAAGTAATCGAAAAAATAAAATCTCAACTAAATGAGTTTTGGCAGAAAACAGATAAAAGCAACAAAATTAAGTTAGGTGTGGCTTCATTATTAATTATAACTAGTATTTCTTTAATGATATATTTTGTTACTAAACCGAATTATGAAGTATTGTATGCTAATTTAACTTTAGAGGATGCAGGCGTTATTACAAAAAAGCTTAATGAAATGGGAATAGACTGGACAACAGGACAAAGTGGAACAACTATTTTAGTTCCTGCTGAAATAAAAAATAAAGTTAAGTATGAGTTAGCGGCTGAGGGACTACCTAAGGATGGATACAGTTTTATAGATGCATTTAATGATAGTAGTTGGACTATGACTGATTACGATAAGAAACAAAGATTAAAATATGCTCTTGAAAGTGAATTAGCCAAGAACGTTACAGATATAAATGGCATTGAGAGTGCTAATGTATACATATATATGCCAGATGACTCAGGTTTTGTACTTAGCGATAATAGTGGACAAGCAAAAGCATCTGTTTTTATAAAACTATCTGGTCTTAATAGATTGTCTTCAGAAAAAGTAAATGCTATTAAGAATTTAGTTTCTGGAGCGGTAAGAGGAATGAAACCAGAAGATGTTACAATTACAGATGATTTAGGGAAGTCCTATAATGATGAAAACAATGATTATTTTGGAGAATACAACTTAACTGAGCAATTAGACATTCAGCAAGCATTACAAAGCAAAATAGATGATAGTATAAGCAAATTTCTAGAAAATATATTTGGGTATGGAAATGTTGCTGTTAGGTCAAGTGTTCAAATAAATTTTGATAGTGAGTTAACAAATATACGAGAATTTTCTCCACCTGTTGAAGGTAGCGAAGAAGGACTCATTAGAAGTATGGAGACAATTGAAGAACATATGGTTAATGGACCGGAAAATGGTGGAGTCCCAGGGGTAGACTCAAATACAGGTGATATACCTGACTATGGACAAGGTGATGATAACAATTCAAAATATGATAGTGCACAAAAAACTATAAACTTTGAACTTAATGAAATAAATAAGCAGATAAGAAAAGCACCGGGACAGATTGAGTCTGTTACTGTAGCTATATTGATAAATGAAAATTCTTTAAAAGAGTCTCAGTTAACTGAAGAGAAAAAGAAGGAGATAAAAGAGCTTATATATGCAGCAACGGGTATAGAAACAAAACAAGTAGAAGTGAGTGCTGCTGAATTTAATACAGAAATAAAAAACGAAGATATGTTTAGAGAACCGAGTGAAAGAAATATGGATAATCAGTGGTTAATGATAGGTTTACTTGCTATAGGTTTTGTATTAGTGGGGACATTAGGATATATGGTATATAGAAGAAATAAAGATAGAAAGAAAGATGTTTCAGAAATGCTAGATGAGGCTATGAATCAAGAGCCAATACCAGAAATCGATATAGAAGGAAAAGGAAATTCTGAAATGGTAGCTCAAATAAATAGATTTGTAGATAAAAAGCCTGAAGAAGTAGCTCAATTATTGAAAAACTGGTTAAACGAGGAATAGGGGTGACAATGTGGCAAAGAGGAAATTGACAGGGAAAGAAAAAGCAGCAATACTCTTGATAACACTGGGACCGCAAAAATCAGCTGAAATATTTAAACATTTAAATGAAGAAGAGATAGAAGAACTTACTTTAGAAATTGCAAACATGAGAATGGTATCACCCGAAGAAAAGGATATGGTAATCCAAGATTTTTATCAGTTGTGTTTAGCTAAAGAGTTTATATCAGAGGGTGGAATTAATTATGCGAAAGATGTTTTAGAAAGAGCACTGGGTTCACAAAAAGCTATTGATATTATTAATAAGCTAACTACATCTCTACAGGTAAGACCTTTTGAGTTCATAAGAAAAGCGGACCCAGCACAGCTTTTAAATTATATACAAAACGAGCATCCACAGACTATAGCTTTAATATTAGCGTATCTAAAACCTAATCAGGGGGCACAGATACTATCTAGTCTTCCGCAAGATAAGCAAGCTGAAGTCGCTAGAAGAGTAGCTATTATGGATAGAACATCACCTGATATTATTAGAGAAATAGAAGGAATTTTGGAAAAGAAATTTTCAAATATTGTATCACAGGATTACACTTCAGCTGGAGGTGTACAATCAATAGTTTCAATTTTAAATGCTGTAGATAGAGGAACTGAAAAATATATAATGGAAGAACTAGAAATGAAAGATGCTGAATTAAGCGAAGAAATTAGGAAGAGAATGTTTGTGTTTGAAGATATTGTTACACTTGATAGTAGATCTATACAAAGATTTATTAGAGAAATTGATAATAGCCAATGGGCTATTGCTCTTAAAGGAGCAAGTGAAGAAGTCAAAGAAGTTGTATTCTCTAATATGTCTAAGAGGTTAGTTGAAATGATTAAAGAAGATATGGAATTTATGGGTCCTGTACGACTTAAAGATATTGAAGAGGCTCAGCAAAATATTGTAAATGTTATTAGAAGGTTAGAAGAAGAGGGAGAAATAGTAACCCCAAGGGGAGGAGATGATATAATTGTCTAATGTTATTAAATACAATTTTGTAATAGAAGAAGAAGCTACTCCCCAACAAAACAAACCTGAAACATATAACAATAAAGAGAATGAAATTGAAGAAAGATTGAAAGAGCTAGAAAAAATAAAACAGCAAATTATAAGTGACGCAGAATTACAAGCTGAAAGGATTATACAAGATGCAAAAGACAAAGCTGATGAATATATTGAAGGTTCATATGCAAAGTCAAAAGAAATTATAGAAGAGGCTAGAAAACAAGGGTTTAATGAGGGATATAGTAAAGGTTATCAGGAAGGCAAAGAGGATGCTGATAAGTTAATTGAAGAAGCTAATGAAATCAAGCGTGAATATTTAGAAAGAAGTAGAAAAGTAATTAAAAATATTGAAAAGGATGTAATCGAGTTAGTTATTAAAAATTGTGAAAAGATAATTAATATGAAATTAGACGATGACAAAGAATTAATCTTGTCAATTGTAGAGAAAGGTCTAGAAAGTCTAGCTGTGAGTGAAAAGGTTACAATTAGAGTTTCACCTGATGATTATGATGTGGTTGAATTATCTAAAGGTAGGATTTTAGCAATGGCTACTTTAGTAGAGGATATAGTAATTAAAAAGGACAATAACCTCGAAAGAGGAGGATGTATTATTGAAACAGAAAAAGGAAGTGTTGATGTAAGCATTAAATCACAAATCGAAGAGATGAAAAAAACATTATATAGTTTAATAGACAGTGAGTGATTCTGGTGTATGAAATAAATATAAAGAAATACTTAAAAGAAACGAAGGCCATAGAATATATTAAATATAGAGGTAAAGTTACTAAAGTAACTGGATTAACTATTGAATCTAGTGGACCATTGGCTAAAATTGGTGAGCTGTGTTATATATATCCTTTTAATCAAGAAAGGCCGATACTTGCAGAGGTCGTTGGCTTTAAAGAAGAAAAAATACTGCTTATGCCTTTAGGTGATATGGAAGGTATAGGTCCTGATAGTACTGTTGTAGCTAGTGGACATTCTTTAAGAGTAAAAGTAGGAGAAAACCTTATAGGGAGAGTTTTAGATGGGTTAGGTAACCCTATAGACGGAAAAGGACCGTTAAAGACAACAAATTATTATTCTGTATTTAATAATCCACCAAATCCTTTAAAAAGGAAAAAGATTAAAGAGGTATTATCGCTGGGAATAAAATCGATAGACGGATTATTAACTTGTGGTAAAGGACAAAGAATAGGAATTTTTGCTGGAAGTGGTGTAGGAAAAAGTACGTTGATGGGGATGATAGCTAGAAATGCCCAAGCAGATATAAATGTTATTGGCCTGATAGGAGAAAGGGGAAGAGAAGTTAGAGAGTTTATAGAAAAAGATTTAAAAGAAGAAGGACTTAAAAAATCAGTATTAGTAGTAGCTACATCTGACCAACCAGCTTTAGTAAGAATGAAAGGGGCATTGCTAACTACAGCTATTGCTGAGTATTTTAGAGATAAAGGTAAAAATGTTATGTTATTAATGGATTCGTTAACTAGATTTGCAATGGCACAACGTGAAGTAGGACTTGCCATTGGAGAACCTCCCGTTACGAGAGGGTATACACCTTCAGTATTTGCAGTATTACCTAGACTATTAGAGAGGGCAGGAACTTCTGATAAAGGAACTATTACAGCGCTATATACTGTATTAGTTGATGGAGATGATTTAAATGAGCCAATAACTGATACGGTAAGAGGTATATTAGATGGTCATATAGTATTGTCAAGAAAGTTAGCAAATCAAAATCATTATCCAGCTATAGATATACTTGCTAGTGTAAGTAGGGTCATGCCGAACATTGCCCAAAATGAGCATATTGAAATATCTAATAAAATAAAAGATATGTTAGCGACGTATAAAGAATCAGAAGACTTGATAAGCATTGGTGCTTATAAAAAAGGAACTAATCAAAAATTAGATAAGGCTATAGATGTTATTGACCTTATAAATGAAAAATTGTTAAAACAAGGAATAATGGAGTCGTATGGTTTTAACGATACCTTAAAGATTATGAAAACAATAAATGATAAAATATAGTGGAGTGGTATTATGAAAAAGTATAAATTTAAACTCCAAAAGATATTAGACTATAAAGAAGGTGTAGAAAATAAGAAAAAATCACTATATGGTAAGTTAAAGAAAGAACTCGAAGAGGAAGAAAAGAAACTTAATCAGGTAGTGATGCGTAAAAAGAAATTGTTAGCAGAAAGAAATGATGCTCTAGAAGGAACTACAATAAAAGATTTAAAAGCATATAGTTTGTATATTAATAGCATAAATGATGAGATACATCAGCAAAAAAACATAATAAATAGAAAAAGAGAAGAATGTGAAGGAGCAAAGAAAGAGTTAATTGATATTACAAAGGAAAGAAAGATGTTTGAAAAATTAAAAGAAAAGGACTATAAGGAGTACACTTATTTAGTAAAAAAAGAAGAAGAAAAATTAATAGACCAGTTAACTTGTTTCAGTAATTATATAAAGTAATGGGGGTATAGTATGGTTAGAGAAAATAAATCTAGTAGAAGAATTAAAAATATAGTTATTGTAATATTTACTATCCTTTTCGTCCCCCTCTTAACAACTAGTATTTTATATTATTCTAATAATACATTTAAAAATGCAACCAATGAAATAATGAAAAAAACTCCAGGGGTTATAGGTGATTATTTTTCTAAATTCCCTACTGAAGAAGAAAAAGAGGAAAAGAAAAAGTATTTAGCTAAATATTATACTTCTTTAGAAAGTAAGATAGCAGCAGATAAAATTTATATAGTTAAGAAAAATGATGAAGAACTATTTAATGATATAGTAAGTTATATGAATACTATATCAACAAGAAAAACTAAGGAAATATTAAAATATGTTAGAAATATAGAGTTGAGAAAGGATTTATTATTTTCTATATATGATGAAATTCAAAATGAAAAGGAATCAGAATTTAACAATGAAGTCAAAAAAATTGAAGAAATGGATACATACTTAGCTATAAAAGAAATTGAAAGACGAATAACACAAGATAGTAGTAGCATAAAACTAATAGCTGATATAATGGCAACATTAAATGAAAAAAAGGCAGCTGAGATTCTATATTATTTAAAAGATGACATTAAGTTAAAGCTAACTAAATTAATTGATAGTGATAAAATGTATAAAATAAATCAAGCTTTAGAAAACAAGACATTAAAAAATAAAGAATTTATGGAATTAGCTAAGAATTATGGAGTAAAAGACTCAAAAAAAGCTTATGAAGAAATTGGTAATAAAGATAAGTATAAAATAGATGAACTAGCTATGATATATTTAAATTTACCAGAAAAAAAAGCGGCTGAAATCTTAAGATATTCTAAAGATGAAGAGTTTATAGAAGAATTATTTACAGAGATAAGATACTTAGAGAGATTTGAAGACAATATAAAAGAATCAAGAACTGTTAGAATAAGAAAAAATATTACATTTTTAAACGAATATGAAGAAAAGATAACTGATTTGGCAAAAGTATATGAGAATATGAACTCGAATGAAGTTGCTGATATAGTTGAAAAGATGATGTTTAAAGATGATACTCTAAGTTTGTTTTTTATGGAAGATAGTTATCAATACCAGATATCAGACGCATCTATAATATTAGATGTTATTAAGAAGATGAAAAAATCTAGTGTATCTGATATTTTAGGTAATATGGATGCCAGAAAAGCAGCTGAACTTACAAAAAAGCTAGCTTTACCTGAATAAATATATTAAAAAGGAGGTGAAACAATTTGCATGAAGGAGCTGCTATAAATCTATTACAATTTAAAGATATTAAATTAGAATCACAAAAAAGTTATAGTAAAAAAGAAAGAAATGAATCATCTGATTTTTCACAGATATTGAGCAAAGAAACTAATAAAACTACTAATAATGATGCTAAAAAGATTAGCAGTAAACCAAATACTAAGGAAATACAGGAAAAGACGAAGGAGAAAAAGAGCGAAAAAAAAGAAGGAAGAGATAAGATAAATAAATCAGAAATGAAAGATACAATAGAATTAGAAAAAGAAATAGATGTAACAGACAGTGATAATGTTAAAGAAATAATAACAATGTTAGAAAAATTGGAAAGGCAGTTGGAAGATTGTGTAGCTAACATCGATGAGCTAAATAAAGACCAATTAGATACAGAAGGCATCAAGGAATTATTATTTATAGTAAATAACTTAATTAATAATATTAACGGCAAGCTTTTAAATGAGAATGAAATTAGCACAGAGGAGATTATTAAGTTAAACAAACTACTAAAGGAAATAGATACGAGTCTAAATAACAATGAAATATTATTTGAAATTAAAGATAATAAGGTAAGCACAAAAAATCAAGTATTATTAGAAATCAAAAACATATCTAAAAACATAGAAAATTTAATAACAGAGATTGAAAGTTATAATCAAAATAAAGATATCCGAACTTTATATGTTAAGGAGTCAGTGGAAATTACTGAAGTGAGTAAAGATAAGTCTAATTCAAGAGCTACTAAATCAAGTGAAAATAGTAGCAAAGAGAGTAAAAGTGAATTATCAAATAAGAAGAATAGTATTTTAAATAAGTCTA
>NZ_ARZA01000279.1 GCF_000387765.1 Caldisalinibacter kiritimatiensis | reverse complement strand
TCGTCTTACACTATATAAGAACAATTTAGACATAAAAAAATCAACCATAAGTCAAAAAAAAATAAAAAAATTTTTCACATAAAATGGTTGATAAATTGATTTAAACAATTAAATTTTATATATCACGCATAACAAAATATGGTAACCCCATAAGATACAAGGTATAATAATAGAAAAAGGTATAAAATTCCATTCATGGTATATGGAACACTGAGTTATAGAAACTATAGGTTGAGGAGGGGTAATGATTAAAAAAGTTAGTTTTTATTTTAAGTTGTTACATTTTCACTAGTTGCAATTTTAGTTCAAATAATAAAGCAAGTAATATCATAAAACTAAACTAGAAAGGAGATGGAATAAATGAAAATAGATAGTTTGATATCTATTTTAAAGTCAAAAATAATAATAGATAAATTTTTTTATTTAGATTTTATAATTGTAGTTTTATTTTTATATCTAGAATTAAAAACAAATATAGATTCTATATTCATATGGCTATTTATTTTATTATATATAGTAATAAAATATAGTTTTAGAAAAATATCCTAGGGAATATTTTATATATTTTTTTAGTGGTTAATAAAATAATCACAAAAGATTACCAAAAAACAACTAATGCTTAATATAACATCAAGCATTAGTTGTTTTTTATTACTTTAATATATTAATTTTCATATCCTGATAATACAGGACCACCGACAGGATACCATGCAAAAAATCTATCATTATAGAACTTCCACATTTTATACTCAAATTTTTGTTTTATTATTGCATATTCATAATCATTGTCCTCATTTTCCATTGTCTGTCTAATTTCTTTATAAAAATCTCTTTCTTTTTTTATTATGCTATCTAATACAGCCTCTGTAATTGTATAACCTAACAATGTAGCACTAACTATTGCTCCACCTAAAGAAGCTGAAAAAACTGAATAAAGTCCTGCAGCTATTTGTAATTTTATATCAAATCCTTATTTTACTGCTTCAGTTAACTTATCCTCTCGTTTCCTAATTTCTTGTAAAGTTAATCTTTTTTCTGCCCATTTAGTATCTCCTACTGATGCCATAAAAACCTCTCCTTTTTAATTATATTTAGTAAGACTCTCCCTGTTGGCCGACTAATTTGTCTTACACTATATAAGAACAATTTAGACATAAAAAATCAACCATAAGTCAAAAAAATAAAAAAAATTTTTACATAAAATGATTGATAAATTGATTCAAGTAGAATTCTTACATAAGAAATATAACTATTTATTAATGGTACTGTTAATATATTTTATATTTTTAATCTCTTAGATTTCTTTTTAAAATAACTATTTCTGGATATGTATCTCCTTCTCTATATGTTTCCTGAAAATTAGTATCAGCATGATTGTTTAGTTCAGCAGTACTTATTGCTGCTATATTTCCATGTCCCTATGACATAAATATCCTCTCCTAAACAGAAATAGATTAATCGATTTCTGTTTCACAGTATTTACTGAGAAATTTTATTAACTTTTTAACATTTTCTTCAGTTATAGCTGTTCTTCTTATACCTAATTTTTTATCTTTTTTTGTTATGAAATATATTTTCTTTTTAGCTATTTTCAATTTTTTTAAATTTCTATAATCTATTTTTATAATTGGTAAAAATGATGATAATCTTAAAATAAACTTTTTTTCATACAACTCTAAGCAATATAAATTAGGCTTTTTAAAAGTCATCAATCCGACATAACCGAGAAACAAAAAATCTACAAAACTAAAAATTTTATAAAACATCTCCCAGTCTAATATTATAGTTATTATAAATATTAAAAAACCTATTAAAGAAAAAAAATAAAGCAATACCTCCTGCTAAACGATAAATCCAATTGTCTTTAAATTTAATACCAAGCAATCTTTCTTCCATAAAGTTCAACTCCTAATTATCTTTTTAGATATATTATACAGTATTTTTTTACAATTTTAAACATTAAATAAAAAATAATCCTATTACTATTCGAATAGTCATAGGATTATTTTTATTATATTATGCTAATGCTGTAAGCATACCATATAAAGAACTAATCAAAGCACTTAATGTTCCTATTACTGGACCCATTTCAGCACATATACAAAGTATTCCTAATAAAAGCATAGCAGTTAGTACACCTGCTAAAAGGCCTTTCCAATCAACATCATTAAATCCTTCGAATTCATAACTTTTACCATAAGAATATTGAACATTTTGATATGGAAAAGTACCTGAATACTGGTTATAAGTACCAAACATCCATCCAGTAACATTAAGATTAAATGATATTTCAGTTAAACTTAATTCAACATCTGGATCTACATCAAAAGAAAAAGTATGATAAGCAGTACCCACAAGTTCTTTTAATAGAGATACCCCACCTTTAACTACTTGAATTTGTTCTTCAGTTAAACCGTAATTACTTAAGTAATCATATTCAATTCCTATCTGATGTTTTCCATCAATATATAAATGCATTGAATCGTTCCATATTCTAATGGTTGGATTATTGAAAAAACATTGGTCTATTCTTCCTGTTTCAATTGTAATAGTATCACCTTCTGCATTATAAGGTACTTCTTTAGTTTCTACATGAGTTTTATTTGGTTCCGCCATTTAAATCCTTCCCTTCTTTAACTAATTAGTTTGATAAGACCTATTTAGTCAGCCAACTTGTTTCGTCTTACACTATATAAGAACAATTTAGACATAAAAAAATCAACCATA
>NZ_ARZA01000278.1 GCF_000387765.1 Caldisalinibacter kiritimatiensis | reverse complement strand
CTATGAAAGACTTAAAAATAAAATTAGAAAAGTCACTAATAGAAATATTAGTATGAATTTCAAACATAGACTTGAGAAGTTAAAAGAAATCATAGTAGGTTGGGTTAATTACTTCAAATTAGCAGATATGAAGAATAAACTTAAGAGATTGGATGAATGGATAAGGAGAAGACTTAGAGCTTGTATATGGAAGACATGGAAACGAGT
>NZ_ARZA01000277.1 GCF_000387765.1 Caldisalinibacter kiritimatiensis | reverse complement strand
CTCGTTCTCTACTACTTCTAGCCTTTTGTTCATACTCTTTGTCTCGTTCTCTACTACTTCCAATCTTTTGTTCATACTCTTTGTCTCGTTCTCTACTACTTCTAATCTTTTGTTTATAGGGTCTAATTCCTCTCTAATAACTGTCCTCAACTGATTTACTAGATTTGTATCCACCTCTTCACCCCCTAATATCACCTTTATTATATCATACTTATACCCTAATCTATAATACTTGTCTAGCATATTTTTACATTATTTGATATAATATTAATCAGAAGTGTAAAATCCATCATCAAAGGGGAGTTAAAATTGAAAGGGGCAATCATTTACTTTTCAGGTACTGGAAATACTGAATATGTATCAAAGCTATTTAAAGAAGAGTTTAAAAAACAAAGTATAGAAATAAAGCTTATAGATGTATCTGATGTAGATAACTTTAGTGATAAACAATATGACTTCTTTGTATTTGGAGCTCCAATACATGTAGAAGTTTTCCCTGAATACTTTATAAACTGGGTAAAAAATAATATAAAAGCTGGTAATAATAGACCATGTATTATATTTTCAACTCAAGCATCAAAATCTGCGCCAGGTCCCTATGCCTTTAAAAAAGATGCTGAAAATATAGGACTTAAAGTAAAAATAATTTCAAATATAGAAATGCCAAATAACTACTATGTGGTAGCTTTTAAACGCTTCAGTAATGAAGATGTAAAAAGAGTAAAATTAGCTGCTAAAAATAAGGTAAGCAAAATAGTTAGTGAGTTCTTAAAGGGTGAAGAAAAATTAAATCCTTCTTCTAATATAAGAAGTATAGTGGGTAAGATATCCTACAAAGGTTTCTTGCTATATTCAAAGGGATGGGCCAAAAGGAATTTATCAGTCAACTATGATAAGTGTATAAAATGTGGTATCTGTGTTAAAAAATGTCCAACTGTAAATATAACTATGGATAATGGTAAAATTGACTTTAAAAACAACTGTATATCCTGTCAAAGATGCATACATTCCTGTCCTGCAAATGCATTTATGTACAAAGATAAGCATTTTGACCAATATAAATTAAGCTGAAAAATTCTGGAACGCTGAACCCGGTTCGGCGTTCCAGAATTTTTTTATTTTATAACTTCTATAAAATTTTTCTTGATAGTAAAAAGCTCTTCTTCATGTTGCGATTCCTTATATTTTAGATAATCGATACTATTAGAAATTTTACTTAGTTT
Source organism: Caldisalinibacter kiritimatiensis (assembly GCF_000387765.1). Taxonomy (NCBI): domain Bacteria; kingdom Bacillati; phylum Bacillota; class Tissierellia; order Tissierellales; family Thermohalobacteraceae; genus Caldisalinibacter; species Caldisalinibacter kiritimatiensis. The sequence goes on along the minus strand of NZ_ARZA01000277.1, from coordinate 55,135 downwards.
TATATTACCAGCTTCGATGGATTCTGTATTTCTAACTACCTGCTCATATGTTTCGGTTAATTTTTCATCAATTTTTTGTTGCCCTTGTTTCAAATCATTTATTTCAGTTTTTATACCATTTATTTCAGTTTCAATTGAATTCAATTTATCTAAAATTTGTTTAAGTGTATCTTCCATCTAGGATTACCTCCTTCCTTGAATATTTTCTAAACATATTATATCATAAAACCTTATCGAAAAAACTACCAACTTAATAGGAACGCTGAACCGGGTCCATCGTTCCTTTTATATTTCAAATAATTCTTTTATTTCTTCTTCTGTCAATTTAGTTACTAGTGTTTCTCCAGGTTTTATTACTGCATTTATCATTTCCTTCTTTTTCTCTTGCAGCTTAAAAATCTTTTCTTCTATAGTTCCTTTTGAAATAAGTTTCATTACATGGACTTTATTTTTCTGCCCTAATCTATAGGCTCTATCAGTAGCCTGGTCCTCTACAGCTGGATTCCACCAAGGGTCAAAATGAATAACGATATCAGCTCCTGTTAAGTTTAATCCAGTTCCTCCTGCCTTTAATGATATTAAAAACACATTTCCTTCTCCTTCATTAAAGAATTTGACCAGTTTACCCCTTTCCTTTATATCTGTAGAGCCATCTAAATATTTGTAATCTATTCCTTTTCTTTTTAGCATTTCTTTAATTATATTAAGCATAGTTATAAATTGAGAAAATAAAAGTATTCTATGTCCACCTTCTATTGATTCATCTATTATTTCCTCTAAAAGAAGGAGCTTGCCACTCCCTCCCTTAAAGTTTTCTAAAAACATAGATGGATGGCAGCATATTTGTCTAAGCCTTGTAAGGCCTGATAAAATCTTTATGTGACTTTTTTCAAAGCCTTTAACTTTGATTTCTTCACTTATTTCATTCTTTATTTCACTAAGATATGCAAGATAAATCTTTTTTTGCTCTGTTGTAAGCTCTGCTGCTATTTTGTGCTCTATTTTATCGGGAAGCTCCCTTAAAACATCTTTTTTAACCCTTCTAAGAATAAATGGTCTTATTTGTCTACTTAATTCCTGTAAAGCCTGGTCATTCTTATCTTTTACAATAGGTTTTTCATATTTTTTCTTAAATTTACTATGGGAAAATAAATATCCAGGCATGACAAAATAAAATATTGACCAAAGCTCCGTTAAAGAATTCTCTATAGGTGTACCTGTTAAAGCAAAATATCCTTTAGCTTTTATCTTTTTTACTGATTTGGCATTTTGTGATGCTGGATTTTTTATATGCTGAGCTTCATCAAGTATACAATATCTAAAGGTTGTATTTTGGTAAAGCTCTATATCCCTTCTAATAAGAGGATAAGATGTTACTACTACATCATAATCCATTATATTTTCGATATTTTCCTCTCTTTCATTTTTATTACCGGATATAGCTAATACCTTTAATTCGGGAGTAAATTTTTCTATCTCATCAACCCAGTTATATACCAATGATGTAGGAGCTATTATTAAAGAAGGCTCTATACCCTTTTCTTCTTTTTCGGAAAGTAAAAAGGTTAACACCTGCAGTGTTTTACCAAGTCCCATATCATCTGCAAGAATGCCTCCAAAGCCATAGGTGCTAAGGGTTTTTAGCCACTTAAATCCAAATTTTTGATACTTTCTTAAAATTTTATCTAAATTCTTTGGTATTTTGTATTCTATATCATTGGGCTCCTTTATGTTTTGAACTAATTCTTTAAATTGTAAGTTTCTCTCAATTATATTTAAATTTGAATCCTTTATGTGTTCATCAATATAAAGGGCTCTAAATTTAGGGAGTTGTATTATATCCTTTTCTAAATCCTTTTTTGTTAAATCTAATTGCTCTATTAAATTAGATATTTCATGTAATTCATCCATATCAAGGGGAAGAAAGGAGCCATCCTTAAGCTTATAAAATTTTTTCCTTTCTTTTAAAGAATTAAGCACATCTATTAGTTCTGATTTGTCTATACCCTCTATTTGAAAGTTAAACTCTAACAAATCGTTTTCTGTATTAAGCCTAACACCTCCTGAAAATGAAGATGCATCTTTTATTTTCATATTTTTAAAGGCTTCAGAATAATAAATATCAGCTATTTCCTGTAGCTTTGGTATTTCATGATATATAAAATCGTATATCCTCTCTTCGTCACTTAAATATATAAGATTACTTTTTACCTTGAATTCACTTTTTTCAAATATATCTATCAGCTCTTTTTCCTTTTCTATATCTCTAAGCAAAATTCTTTTATCCTTTGAACTCTTTTGTCCATTTTTTGAAAATGGATTTATAATTATATCTCCATATAAAAACTTTAGCTCAGCAGTGATGCTGTCTCCTTCTCTATCAAAATAAACCTCTTTTTTTAATTCTGGTTTATATATAGAGTCTTCAACCTTTTTATCAACAATTACTTCACCTATTTTTTCTACTTTAGGAAACACTTCTGCTATAAAGGCTTCACTATATTCCTTAGGAATCTTCACTACATTATCCTTTTGTCTTATCATAGTATTATAAAATGGCACAAAGTTTCTGCTGTAGCTTTCAGAGTTCTTATAAATCCTATTATTAGTGAAAAAATACTCTCCATCAGTTGTTAACGGTATTAGCTCGTTATCTATGGGATTGATTTTTAATAATAAATCATCTTTTTCCTTATCTAAAGCAAATTTTATTGGGATATTTTCATTATATATGCTAATATTCAAAAAATCTTGACCTAAGATATTTGCATTGAATTTTCTATCCTTCATTATGTCAAAAAATCTTTTTAAAGTATATTGATTTAAAACTACTTTATCCTTTTTTAAAAGACTACCTCTGGCATTATAGTATGAAAATTTATTTAAAATTTCTTCATTTTTATATATTTCCATCAATAAACGAATTATTGGCTTATCTTCTTCTTTGAACATCTGTTTTCTTAAATCAAAGGTAAATTGCTTTCCAAAATATAATTCTTCTATGGAATCAATACTTTCAAGAAACTTCTGTATATTTCTAACTTTATAAAGCTTTTTTTCTCCAATCCTTAAGCTTAAATATGATACATTTTCAATTTTATTTCCATAGGGATTAAATTCATAATTAATCTCTAATTCTAAAGGTATCTTTCTATCAGCATCTAAATTTCTAAAATAATTTATGATTTCCTTTGCTTCTATTGAAGTTTTTTGAACATTAAACTCTTTACGTCTGTCTTTATCTAATATTTCAAATAATACCGCTGCTATATGCTTGCAATATCCCCAATATTTTTCATAGGCAGGACATGTACAGCTTGCATCCTTAAAATAACCTTTATCATCAAATAAAACCTCTATATTATAGGCCCTACTTCCTTTAACTGTTGCCTCAAATAAATTCATTCCTGGTTCATATTTTAATCTTTTCACTTTATCGTTAAAATAATAATTTTTTCCCTTTGTATAAGTATTTATATTTCCACAAATGTCTAATATGATATATTCATCAAGTTTAAACATAATACACCTCTGTTCATTAAATTATCCTAGCCAGACAAGGAACCTGTCCGTCTGCCTGTTTATCTATTATCGACAATTTCATATGTTTATAATACCATAATATTAATCCTTCCTAACATATTGTCAGTGGAACGCCGAACTGGGTTCAGCGTTCCACTGATATTTCTCTTTCCATACTATCTATGAACTTTTCAAAACAGTAAATATACTCACTTTTAACATTATTAAATATTTCTATAGCATTCTCTTCTTCATAAGAATGAGATGTTTTATTTCTATCATCAAGCATTTTTAACCATATTTGTCCATCTTTTATTAATCCTTCTTTAAAAGCCTCTTTTATAGCTTTTCTAGGGCTAGTAGCTTCTAGATTCCCATTATATTCAAGGTAAACTTTCATTAACTTCCAAGACAATTCATACGTAAATTCAAATCTTTGTATCCCTGCATCTAGGACAATATCATCTTCAAAATAATCTCTACTCATAACTTCTTCTAATTTTTTGAAAGCTTTCTTTAAATCTTCAATTTTATCTTTTATTTTATTGATAGTCACCATAACCTCACCCTCTTTATTAGTTAGGAATATAATTTTACCTTCATTGTCTATATATTTTTTTAATTTTTCATTCTGCACTTTATCATAATCTACTATATCAAATGTATATATTATATTTTGTTTTGCAATATCTTCCTTAATGTTGTAAATTTTATCGTTATTACCTCTAAATTTTATAGCTATATCTATATCTGAAGTTTGTTTGTAATCCCCTCTAGCTCTAGAACCAAAAAGAATAACTTTTTCAATTATTCTAGAATAACTTTTTAATATATTTATTAAATTGTAAAATTCATTTTTCGAAAGTCCATATCTATTTTTCATAAATATCCTTCCTCTATTTGTTTCATTTACGCTTTACTAATTTTTTATTAGAGCGTTTTAATACACATATTATACCATAATAATCCTTCTGCATTTGTATATTCATTTTTAATATACTTCACGAAGCTTATATATTCTTTTGCCTTTTCAATTCTCTAAACTTGAACGATGAATCAGATTCATCGTTCAAGCATTCCTAAGTCCAATAGCTTAACTTTAAAAACATACTTATTATCTTCACTTGCTCTTTAAACTCTTCTTCCTCCAATACTCCGTAGTATTTGCCCTTTATTCCCCTTGATTCTAAAGTCCATAGAAAGGACTTAAATCGAGGATAATCATCTATAGATTCTTTAACTAAAAAAATAAAATCCTGAAGTTTTTTATATTTTAGAGTTTCTCTTTCTTTCTCTTTCTTATATTTATCTAAATCTAATATTAATTCAAAAGGGGTCATAATATGATAACGATAATCTTTCTCTGCTTTATCAAAGTCTTTTATATAGTTTTTATAACTTTCACAGACTATCCTATACATCATATCTCTCCCTAAATACCTTCAGCTTTCTTTTAAATTCTTCCTTTTTAGATTCAAATAAATCATTTCTATTTATTACTTCTTTTATTATCTCTTTAATTAAGTTTTTATCAGCTTTTTTTATAAGGAAATCTATATCCTGAAAATCTTTTTCAGACAATCTAATTATTTTGCTTACAATAATATCCTCTATTGATAATACATATATATTTAAGTATGTGAACTACTCACCACTTGCTTACGCTGAAGTGGGAGCTTCTAGTATCATGTACTAGAACTTTTCCTGCTTCCTAGAGTTGTGCCTTCTGTATTAGCAAGGTCTTATTTGACTCTCCACAGGCGTAACTTTCCCTCGTACCGAGGGTAGATGCCGATATTATCGGTTTCTTTAGTGCCTTGGATATTTTACGCAAGGAAGGCAATGCTTGTTTTTCGCTATTTACGGATTCTCCTTGCAACCTTATATATCCAGTTATCAAAGAACTATCATAGCTTTATTATATAATAAAATAAATGATATCGAATCATTGATTTTATGGTGCTTACATCTCCTACTTATAGAAGATAGGAGACTTACGCACAGTGGTTAAATTTTTCTAGTCTCATAGATCTTTTTTTATACAAAGGAGATATTAGTGTACTTTCATACTCTAGCATATCAAAATCTCTTAAATGCACGAAAACCTTTCCTAACTTCGAAGGGTATTCTAAATCTATGAAATCAAAGTCCCTTGTTGCTCTATGGCTATATCCAGCTAATATACATGCAGAACCTCCAAGAAAATATATATCAAAAGGTTCTATACCAAATAATTTAGCCACTTTTTCCATTTCAAATACTTTTTCTTCTAACTGCTTTTTAATATCCATAAGATATCTCCTTATTACCGCAAACTTTTATATTTTTTATTATGGAACGCCGAACCCGGTTCAGCGTTCCAGTTGTTTCTTTCTATCAAAGAGATGGATAACTTTCCCTTCATTTATCGGTTCCTTTTTTTTTTAACTTTCTCACCACATAAGTATTCAAAAACCTTATGACCAATTTCATTTACTTTTATTTTATCAATATCAAGGCCAGTCTTTTTTTCATAGTCATCTACATCCTTGTTTATTATGATATCAACTAATGACAAATAGCTAAAGAATCTAATTATGACCGAATTAAATATATATGCAAACCTCATGCTCTGTATAGAAAGACAATTATTAAACAGATCAAAGAAATCTATTTGTTCACCATTACTTGAATTATTTAGGTTTTCACTATCATGTAAGTTAATAACTTGAGAATACTGATAGCTTTTTCCCTCTTTTAAGCTTGCTAATACTTTTACATAATTATTTCTGTTTTCATATTCCTCTTTATGTTTACCCCATCCACTTGTATCAAAATCATACCATTCACATTTATTCCATATATAGTCTATAAATAAAGCTATCTTTTCTGATGTATCCAGATTTTTATATTCCTCTAACTTAATTTCGTCAACATTTATCTCCTTATTATCAACAATCAATATTGAATAATATAAACCAAATTTGTAGAACAAATGTAATAATGGAATATTATCTTGATTTACAACTTTAGTTGTAATCTCTTGTTTATTCTTCATTAATTCATTTAAAGCAATTACATGCTTTCTTGTTATATATTTATTTATATTAGTTACCTTTACATCATTAGTTAAGATATAATTTATATATGTTTCAAAATCATATATAATTAAATTCTTTTCTTCAGTATTATACTGGTCAATAATATTTTTTATATGAGTATCATACTTTAGTGTATTATCCACTACTTCTCCTAAAATATCATCATAGTACAGTTCATTATCAATATAAGTATCTCCAAATTTTGATTCTAGATAATCTAATTCTTCAAAATACTCATCCTTTTTCTTTGATATATTAGTTATTTTATTGTGTTCTCCTTTAGTGGTTTTTCCCGTTTCATATAGGAATTTGCTATATTTTTTAAAGGTAGTTATAAAAGAAGATATTTCAGATTTTGAACTAATATAATTATCAAATATTCCTGTATAAAGAAAATCATCAATAATACTTTCTGTAATATCCTCTAATGAATACTTAGTTCTAGGAAGATAATAATAATAAAAATTTACTAGGTTCCCTATATGTTTATCTATGGTTTTCTTTGTAAGATTTTTTTCGTAAAGGTGTTTGCAGAACTTATCTATTTGTGTTTCAGATTTGATACTCATTAATGGCATTTCATCTTCTTTGTTTATAACATTATCTACAAAATAATATACTTTATTACTAAATCTTCTTAAATAATCCTTTAAATCTCTTATATCGGGATTGTCCTTTTTTTCAAGTCCATAATCATAAAGAATAGTATTGTATAAGTATTCTTTATCAATATCACTAACCATATGAACTATTCCTACAAGCTTATTATATCCTAGTACATTTCCTATGCGACCAATTATTATATCATCATATATATTCTTTTCTGCTAGATTCTCTTGATAAACCGTTTTTCTTTCTTCTGTAAAGATATCAGTTAATATTAAATTATTTCCTCTTATTTCTTCTACTTCATATAAACTTATATAAGTTTTATTTCTTTCTATTAATATCCTTTTTTCATTATCAGTTAAATTATCTTTATATTCTTCTAAAAAAAGCTCAATAAAGTTTTTATCTTTTTTAACTATATAATCTAAACTAAGCCACACGTTAAAAGTTATCATTTTTTCATGTTCACTGCTGCCATTAAATGAAAATAATATATTATTGTCGAATTTTTCTCTACTTATGTAGCTGTATATATAATTCATCAGCTTACGAGTAACTGCTTCTTGAATCTTCATTGCTTTCTCATGAGATATATTTTTCTTAACCATATAAATCCTCCATTAGTTTTTAACTGTGGAACGCCGAACCCGGTTCAGCGTTCCATCAATGTTTTAATATTCTATTGATAGTAGATTTACTTACTTTTAGTAACTTTGATAAATCGTTATATGATAATGTTGATTTTTCCTTTAACTCATAAATTATACGCTCAATTATTGTTCCCTTTATTTGTCTTGTTTTAGTGTATAAATCATCTAAACTCATTCCATTACTTCTTAATAAATGAATTATATATTCTAATGCTTCTTCTTTAGTTTTTATTTTTCCTTTATCATCTTCAATATCCATAACTGTATCATCAGTTACAATATTAGAAAAGCTAATAAATCTATCTCTAGCATCAGCTAAATCTTCTGAAAAAATCCCTAATACGAAATCTGTTGTTACAATTTTATTATCTATACTTTTTTCTAAATAACAGGAATAACTGCTCCACTTATATTGATTTGGTCTTTTTACTACTTTGGCTTTAACAGGATTGTTATGTATATATCTTGTTACTGTTAATAAATAGTTTAATGTATCTATAATTTCACTTTTATATCTTCCTTGAAAAAGATGTCCAACTCTATCATATTTATTGTTAAAAAATCTAGCATAATTCATATTTAAACTGTGCATTACTTCTGATAAATTTTCATCATATTCTTTTATTAATAGATGCACATGATTATTCATTAAACAATAAGCATATATATCAAACTTCATTTTATCTTTAGTCTTCAATAAAATACCAAGATATCTCTCTCTGTCGTAATCATCGATAAATATGTCTTTCTTCTCATTTCCCCTTGTCATAACATGATAAATAGCTCGTTGGACTCTTTTCTCTTAACATAATTATCCCCTTTACTTAAACGCTGAACTAATTTCTTCATTTAGCGTTCCTATTTTTAACATTAAATAGTACTTTATTAGTTATTCTACATAATTGTGATAATTCCTTCTGGAACGATGAACCGGGTTCATCGTTCCTTTTTTACTTCTGCTTAATTTTTATGCAGGTTCTTCTTCGTTTTCTTTTTTATTATTAATTTTCTTAGCTAGCTCTATTACATGTTTTCTGAATATGATTAAAAGTACAATTAAAATTACAAATACTGCTCCTATAATAATTAATAATGGTAAATTACTATTTTTCATAAGTGTTAACTTGATTTCTATGTTATTATTGTCACCTAAGTTAAAAGTAATCTGCTGATTTTCTCTTTCTTCTGTTTCATTTGTATCTATATTGATTTCATCCCCATTTTTTTCTAGATATAGTATATTATATTTGTTCGGTATGTTTATAGTATAAGTAATGTTGTTATTTACTCTAAGTCCTCCTAGTATTTTATTGAATGTAGAATTATCATAAAATGCATATACGTCTTTTTTAATATTTGATATATCTGACTTTTTATAATACATTAAACTATCATATTTTAGTAAATGCTCTTCCTTCTGTTTGGTATCTCCCGATATCTCTATTGTGTCTTCATAAATTACTTTTGCACCACTTTCAATAATATTTATATCTTCGTTTATTGTTTTAAAGTAATCTTCTAAAGCATCTAATCCAACATCTTCTGCTGTTTCTCTACTAAGAATATATGATACTTTCTTTTCAGCTAATTTAGAATCCTTAATGTCAACTACAACTTCGATGTTGTCTACATAGTATTCTCTCTCCATTGTTAATGACAAGTCTAAGTCTTCATCTTGATAATATTCTGTAGCTATTATTCTCTCTCCATCAACTTCTTCATTTTGATAAATATATCCATTTGAAGAGTGACAGTCTATTTCATATCCCTGTGGTAAGTGAAGTGTATAATGAATATTATTACTTACATAAGTACCCTTTATTAATTCATTAAAGTTAAAGTTTTCTTTTATATTATATAGCTTATGAAGAACATTTGAATTTTCACCTTCATTAACTTCTAAAAAGCAGTCTGTTTCATTAGTAACCGGTGACATCAAACTAGCCATTTCATCTTCAGTTTGAGGAGTTAATGTTACTTTGTATATAACTGTTCCGTCTTTTTCTTCTTTTGTGAAACCATTATAAAAGTTATTTAGATATTTCTTAATCTCATCTTCTCCTATTATTTCTACAATTGACTTTTCAAATGCTACTCTTAGTTCTCTTTTTATATTCTCATCAAAGTTTATATGAGTTTCAACATCTATTCTTTTTATAGGATAAGTATCTTCATACTCATAAGATATATCTCCATATCCTGAATTAAAAGATACAGAATCAATTCCTATATCCACAGTTGTAGTTTCTAGTTCATATAAATCATTTCTAGAGCTATTAACAATACCTGATTGTTCTACAGCATCTATTGCCCATTTTACTAATTCATATAATACATCTGGTTCATTAAATGAGCTCTTAAAGCCAAATAGACTTTTATTCCAAGTATATGTTGCATTATGTTCTGTACCAATTAATTCAGATGTCTTTTTGTTATACTCTTCAATATTATTAAAATCATACTTCATTTCATATATTACGCCACTTTCTACGTTAGTCTTTTTTAGCTCTAATGTACTAGGCTTTGCTGCATTTAATACTTCATCTAACTTTTCAATACCACCATCAATCTCTGATATATTTTCATCGTCAACATATGCATAAATAATCCTTTCACCACTACCATCTTCATTTAATGATATTTGTGAAGATATTTCAGCACCACAACCTACTAATAAAACTACTGCTAATAGCATAACAGACATAAAACCAAGCTTTATATATCTTTTCATTGATTTTCACCTACTTCCATCAATCTCTGTAGTGATTCAATATCTAATGTAATGTTGTTCCATATTCCCTTTTCAAGATTTACTACAAAGAAATCATCACTACGGTATCTATTAACAATCATATCTCCTGTTTTTTCATTACAATCATACACTAATTCAATGTTATGTTCTTTTTCTTGATATTTATCATCTATCTTTTCCAACATATAAACCTGTACATCTCCATTTTCATCTGACTCAAAAGGAGCTCCATATATAACACATGTTTCCTTGTCATTTATAAAGTCAAAATAATAAATATTTCCTTTAAACTCTATTTTTGTCTCACCATCTAAATCTTCAATAAACTGTGCTGTCGTTTTTCCTTCTTCATTAGTAGCTTGAGTTATAAGATAAACTTTTTCTTTTTTAGCAATAAGGTTTAGAGCTGATTTATCAAGGGATTTACTTTCTTCATTATCTAAATTGTATTCATAAACTTGTCCATCCTGTAAGTAAAGAATAGTTTTGTTATCCTTCCATGTAAGATGATCCCCTGGGACCCCTAATTTTTTTGCCTTTTTATTCTTTAAATCTATTAATTCATTTGTGGCTCCTTCAAGTATTAACTTATTATTATCTAAGTTCCAGCTAACTTTAAATATATTCTGTGACAATTCCTTACTAAAGAGTTCTTCACCTTTTAGATTAATAATCTTTATGCTATTTCCAGTACCATCATTTTCATGAATAATAGCAAGCTTTCTAGAGTCATTACTTGGTACTGCATATCTAATATAATTTCCGTCAAACAATGTATCTATCTTATCTGAATTATATAAATAAATTTTATATTCAGTCACAATAATATATGATTTATCTCCTGCAAAGAAGAATTGGTATATCTCATTAGAATTAATGTAATCTATATTCTTTGCTTCTTTATAGCTATCTTCTATGGAATTCGTATCGTTAGTATAAGTATCCATAGAGTTATCATTGTCTACTACTACCTTAAAACTAATAAAGCTTATAACGAAAATAAGTATTGGAGCTGCAATTAATAATTGCTTTTTATGTTTTCTTACAAAATTCTCAACTGCTAATAATTCCTTTCTTTCCCCTAGATAGTATCTTACTAATCCTACTATCAACACAAATATAAGCGTAAAAATAAAAGTCTTAAATACTGATACCCCAGCGTAAAATTGCATTTCAGGGCTAATTGGTATTCCACCGCCTAAGTTATTAAGAATTTGTGATAAAGAACCAAAATCCCCTCTAAATCCAATTTTAACTCTAGTATATAAAGCAAGTATAGCATTGAATAAAGATATGATTACACCAAACTTAGCAATGTTAATAAAGAAGTTCTCTTTTGAAATTCTTTTTATAGCTACATAGATTAATATAGCTGCTCCTATAACTATGATTATGTTCATTAGCATTAGTCCATATATAGCATCAGTATTTCCAAATATAAAACCCGTAGCTTTTGTTCTTATAATTCCATGTTTTATAGCTTCTGTTCCTGCAGTAATACTGAACGAATTACCAAATAAGAATAGATAAACATAAACAATCACGTTGGGTAAAAATACTAAAGTAGATGGCTTACTAAATAATTCTTTAGCTCCTTGTCCAAGTACTCCAAATATACCTAGTAATCCATAGATTACAGATAAACCTAAACTATATATGAAAATATATTTTAAAGCCATAGTAAAAGAATCTAATAAATCCCTTTCTACTATTCCGTTAAATACATCTGAAAGTTTTTCTCTATTTAATAGCATGCTAATTATACTTTGTATAATAAAAGTAATAAAGAATATTGATATCAAGCCACTAAAGAATGCAAACCCAGCCCTTAATGTAAAATCTATATTGATAAATGTATCATTTGATATTTGTACAACCTTATTACTAAATAATAATAGGATATTTGAAACTATACTATATAAAGCTGAACTATATAAATAAAGTCTTATATTTTCCCTTGTAGTTGTGTTTTTAGCTTTTTTATTTATAAATAAAGACCCTAAGAAAGATAATATTGGAACTATAAGTAATAATAAAAGACATATGTTTGAATTCAGATTTACATTACTTCTTTGACTATTATTAACTATACCAGTTATCTTGACTTTAAAATTATTAAGATGAGAAAATCCAAATGCGTCTAACAAATTAAGTTTTAGATTAAATTTACTTGCTGGCATCATTTGTTTTATTTCTTTTTGTGCTTGAACTAAATCTTCATTTATTGAACCAAAGAAAACTACGCTAATTATTAACGACAAAACAATAGCAATAGCTAAAGCTGTTCCTGTATAGATAAGTAAGTCTTTAACAAACCCTTTATCATTAAATACATCTTTAACTTTTTTAATACAATTCTTCAATTGAAAATTCTTTATGTTAGGTATACTTTTCTTTATATTTGACATGTCTATATTACTTAGTCCTTTTAAAGCAAAGCCTTCCTCTAAAGTATATTTATACCCTACTTTACCACACTTGCTACAATAATTACCTTCAATTTTAGCTCCACATTCATCACAATATTTTGATTTATGACTTTCAATCTTTAAATCATCAGTTTGATTCTTTAATGAAGCACCACAATTAGTACAGTAAAGTGCATCTTTATTTAGTTCACTCCCACAGTGCTTACAATACATTCTAATCCTCCTTTAATCCATTTTTCTTCCACAAACCATACAAAACTTTGATTCTTTAGGAGTTAGCTCTCCACATACAGCACATTTGGTCATTTTATTTTCATAGTAATCCTTTATGTTAGTTCCACACTTTCCACAGAACTTTACTTCGCCTACAAGTTTCTCATTACAATTTGGACAATAACTTTCTTTTGTTTCTTTACTAGCAATAAAGATATGCTTGTCCAATTCAGAAATATCCTTAGATATTTCTACTAAATTAGGATTACTAATTTCCCCTTTTCTTATTTTCGCATAAGTCATCTCACCTATTTCTACTAATTTTTTTACTCTTTCATGTTGTAGTTGACTAATAGATTTACCTTTTTCTCCTTGCATCCTTTTAACCTCCTTATTATTTTTTGCACATACAAAATTCTAACATGATATATGCCTAAAATTTGTCGAAATCTGTAATGATAACAAAAAAAACAAGGACTTCAGTCCCTGTGTGGAACGATGAACCCGGTTCAACGTTTCTTTTTTTTACCTTAGTAAATCTAGCAAGTTATAATAATAATACTTTCTATTTCTAATTTTATTATCTGAGAAAATAATATTATTCTTTTCTAAATCCTCTAAATACCTTCTACAAGTTGTATCACTTATTCCTGTCATGTTAACCATTGTTTTTACATTAAATATTGGTCTTTGATACATTGCATTTACTATTTTTATAATGTTGTTGCTTTTTACCAACTTCATTGCTTCTTTTAAGTCTCTTTCATATAGTTCATTGATAGCTTCTATAAGCTTTATGTTTGCTCTTGCTTGCTTATTTACACTCTGCAAAAAAAACTTTATCCATTCATTCCACTTCTCATTAAATCTTGTTTCATTTAACATTTTATAATATTTATATTTATCCTTCTCTAGGGTTTCACTAATGAAAAAGTTAGGACTATCTATTATTTCATAATTATACAGATATAAAGGTATAAGTATACGTCCAATTCTTCCATTTCCATCCAAAAAAGGATGAATTGTTTCAAACTGTGCATGTATTATCGCTATTCTTATGAGAGGATTTAAATCATCATCTGGATTATTAATATACATTTCTAAATTTGACATATATTTATATACTAGCTGAGGCTCTGGCGGCACAAATGAAGCAGTTTCAATAGTGCACCCTTCTGGCCCAATAAAGTTTTGAATCTTTCTATATTCACCCGGTTGTCTACTTGCCCCTCTTACTTCACCACTTAAAAGTATTTTATGCAAATTTTTAAATAATCTCGTTGAGATTGGCAGAAACTTCAAAGCCCTTTCTCCATATTTAAGAGCTTCATAGTAATTAAGTACCTCTTGTGTATCTTCTGTTTTTTCTTTTTCATCTATTTCTGATTCAAGTACTTCATCAAGTGTAACTTGTGTACCTTCAATTTTAGTAGATTGCACTGCCTCTTGTAATATTAATGGGTTTATTAAAAAATCAGGGTTTATTTTTGAATTTCTAAGCATTATTTGATATTTGCCTATATTTGTATTAGCCTCTACTAACTCATTTATAAACTTGAGTTGGTCTATCTTATCTTCTAAAGGCAATTTAGGTGGCTTAAATGGTATCATATTAATATCCCATCCTTCTAATTTTCATTTTCTAATAAAATTATATTTTATTTCTAAAAATTAAGCAATTATTTTCAATAACTTTGATTTTTGAAAATATATATTTTAAATATTACCATTAATTTTTTTATTTATACAAAAAACAAGGAACGATGAACTCGGTTCATCGTTCCTTTTCTATAACTTAAACTGGTCTATGAAGTAAAAGTTCAATAACTTTAACGTCCCTATCTAATGCTTTTTCAAAAATTCTTTTTGCTCTAAATGTCTTTTTCTTTTATTATCTGTTTTTTTAATAATATAGTAGATAGTATAGCTAATATGAACAATAGAAAGTATAATAAAAAGCCCTTTTCAGTTTCAATTCTTACTGAAGTAATGATGCCTATAATACTAGTCACATACATGAAACCTACTAATATTTTGATTACTACATTTAATATATTTTTAAGATTATTCATCTTTTTTATTAACCCTTCCTTATAAATAATAGCTACTTGAATAAGAATATTTAAACCTTTAATGTATTAGCTGTAAGCTTTATTTTTATTTCTATATCTCTGATTAAAAATCTTCCAAATTATATTTTGTATTAGTGGTATAGTAAACATAGGAACAACAAATACATCAACTATAAAACTTAATGGCAACAATACCAAATTCAATATAAAAATTAATACAGCAAAGAAAAAGTTTATACTACTTACATCTTCAAGAAGCCATTCAGTAAAGCTTGAAAGCAAACGTATATCATAATCAGCCGCTATGTTATACATAGTTGTAAAACAAAGAGCAAAATTAATCATCAAAAGAAATTTTATAAAACCTTCACCTAAGACAGAAGAAGACTTATCAAGTCTATACCTTACAATAGGTATAATAATAGTCATAAAAACTACTCCTGCAATAAAGTAAGGGAGATACTTACCTAAGTCCTCTAACCAACTAAAAAACTTAAATATTAATACAAAGATAATAGGAATAATTACGATAGACGCTAAACCTGCTCCAACATCTTCATCACTAAGCATTTCGCCCAATAATAATCCATAAAAGAAATCCATAGTCATCCCCTTTCTTTTCATATGTTTTTATCTTTAATTTATTAGAAGAGGATATTTATAAACCTTATATCCTCTATCTATATACTTTAACATCAATTAACAATTATAATTCAACAATTTTATACTAACATAATATAGTCACTATACATTATACAAGCTATAACTAAATTTTTTTGTCGAACTTTGTCATGTATAAGAAAAATTTCACTTATTTATAACGTTTAGCAATAAAAATCCCCCTAGAGCTAATCTAAGGGATAAGTATTTAGCTAGTTAAGTAATCTCAGTATGGAACGCTGAACCCGGTTCATCGTTCCAGGGTTGTTTATTAGATGTTTAAATGTTAATATTTTTAATCCATTGCAACCGCTACCAACTCGTCTGCAGTTTTACATTCATTAATATATAGTTCTTTTGCACATTCATATATATCTTTCAAATAATAATCCGTCAAATCAATAATAGGCTCATACATAAAAGAATTTACATGTATATTTTCAACAGCCATCATATTAATTTGTTCTAATATACTTATTTCTTTTTCATTAGAAGGATAATGCTTTTTATATTCTTCAATTAATTTTGGGGTTTGATTTCCTTTGAATTTAGTTCTTCTACTCACTTTTTCTAATTTGCTTATCATAAATTTCTCAGCATATAACCTAGAAGCAATCGATAATACAAGTTTATTTTCCACTTTCACACCTTCATGGGGTTCATTAAAAATTTTTTCTGCTTCTTCAAATAAGATACTAAAAACTTTTATGTCTTTATTTTCGAATTCTTTTCTTTCCTTATATACATTGTTAAATACTTCTTCTAGTTGTTCTACAGTAATATTTTCAGAACCATCCTTAATATGCAATAGCTTAGTTAGAAATTCATAATTATCTGATTTTCCATCACTTGTATCTTCTAAATATTCAACAATATTTCTTGTAAAAGGAATAGAAGCTATTAGCTTTCTTCTATCTTTTTGTAGTTCATTCTTCCAGCTCATAAATAAATTTTTGATATATTGCCCTTGTAAATCTCTTTCTTTGTTTCACGATAAGGAAAAATTCTATCTTCAGGTTTTCTACCATTAGCTACGTCATCAAATGTATTAGCAAATGAAGTTTTCATTGTGCCATTTTGCGAATAAATTACACATCCATTACTAGTTTTCAAGTCAAATTTTTCCTTTAATTTTCCTATTCCATAACAGTACTCTAGATCTACTTTAATTGAATCCATTTAATCTCCCCCTTAGCTTTTATTTAGCTAATTTAATATTATTGATATATTCATAAAGGAGCTAAGCTACCCTTTATGAATATATAGTTCCTTCTTACTTTTCTAACTGGATATTTATGATTTGGAAAATATCCTGAAATTAACCTATATTCTGTTCTTTCTCCATATAATAACAAGAATCCTTTGATGAAATTCAACTTATTATGTCGATTACAAAATAAATAAGAGCAGGCACTCTAAAGAAACCTACTCCAACTATTGACAAAGAGCCAAAATAAAAGTCATAGCCAACTTAACCATTAACTATGACCTTCTTAATTATACTAACCATCCCGTACATCCCAATACCAATAAATGCCCCAAAACTATCAAACATTACATCTGTAACTTGAGCACCTCTCCCTAGTACATACAACTAATGGACTTCATCACTTATAGCATAAAATATACAAAACATAAGAGAAAATATAAATGCTTTACACCTTCTTACTTCATTTTTTCTATGAACATTCATAATTAATAATCCAAGTTCTAAGTAAGAAAAGAAATGAACGTATTTTCTTACAATACAATTAACATCTTCATTTCTCTTATCTAGCTCTACTACTTTATCTACCGTCTCCACAATAACTTTAGTAACTTTTTTACTTAGTCCATCAGACTGTACTGCTGGTTGTGATGATAAATAAAATAAAAGGACAAGCCAAAATAATACGCCTGTCCTTTTATTGGAACGCTGAACCCGGTTCAGCGTTCCACTTTAGTTCTTTTCATTCTTTACTTTTTTCTGTATTTCTTTTAACTTACTCATAGGTAATCCAGTTATATCTGCTACAAATTCTAAACTAGCTCCCTTTCTTAAGGCTGATTTTGCTGTTTTTTCCATTCCTTCTTTTATTCCTTCTTTTATTCCTTTCTCCATCCCAACCTTTATTCCTTTCTCCATACCTTCTTTTATCAACTTTTCTGCTATACTCATGATTACCTCGCTCCTTTCAACTGAAATCTCTTTTGCTATGTCATATACTACTTCAATGTCTAAATCATTTCTTGTATTCATTATATACCTTATAAATGTTTCAAAATATTCTATTCCTTTTTCCTGCTTCTCTAGCTTATCTAGGGCTATTATTGATTCCCTTAATGCCTCTATAAACTCCTCATAATCTTTCTTAAATATGTCCCTTAATATTTTTAGAAATATCTTTAGTTTTATATTTCCTTTTATTTCTTCATCTTTATAGTCAGATAAATCATATAAAATATATTCGTAATCTGATATATATTTTGTTATTGTATTTGGTAGCTTATCATAGTTTTCTATTATACCTGATAGTTTTAATGATATATTCCATCTATTTTTTCCATGATGTACTACTAGTGGGATTATTATTGGTAGTTTCTTTTTCTTTTCTTTATTTATCTTTTGCTCCCATATCTTTGTCATATATTTTAGTAATTGAATTGTTATTTTATGAGATGGATAGCTTTTATGTTCAAATAGAAAGTATATATATCCTTCTTTTTCTTTTATTTTTGTTTTGAATAATAAATCCGAAAATGTTTCCTCTAATTCTTTCTCTATATAACTATCTTTTTGCTGTGTTAATGTTTCTAAATCTATTACCTCAAGCACTTCTTTTGGAAGATAGTTTTTCATAAAGTCCTTTGCTGTATTAATATCTCCTAATGTTTCTTTAAAAAACTTATCATGTGGTCTACTTATAAGGCCCATATTTTACCTCTCTTCTTATATATATCTTTATTTAAATTATATCATATCTTACTTCTACTCCCAATTTTATTTCTTTTTTCCTCTCTAAATCTTTTTAGCTTATACATTTATGTAGTAATACAACTTGTCCTACTTTATATATATTAATCCCAGTAACCTTTTTACTCAATCTATTAGACTTTACTGCTGTTTGTGATTATAAAGAAAATATGGAACGCTGAACCCGGTTCAGCGTTCCTGAAATAGTTATAATCGGTTGTTTCTTATTTTAATCATTTATATAATTCTTTTTTATTATTTACAAAACCAACTTACCATCATCCTTATCTTCTAAAGTTGACTTTATAATTATTTTTATAATATCCTTAAATGCTTTTACTGATATAGGGATTTGATAAGTATCTAAACTGTTATTTAAACAATACTTCTTATAACTTTCTTCATAGTTCTCTAGTTTTAAAGGTTCTTAATAAACAAAAACTTCTTTATCATGCTTCCTATGATCTATAACTGCATAAACCGGACCATGTACTGAATCGCTTGAAATTATGGTTACATCTAATCTCGGTAAGTTAAGTGGAGATACCTCATTAATTTGTTCCTCAGTTTCGCTATCAATAAATTCTATTGTATAAGTGCTTGCTTCTGTATTCTTTTCTATATATAAATTTACTATAATTCCACTACTCTTTATTTCTTCATTCTCTTTTAGTTCAAGAATAGCTTGCTTTAGTGAGTTATTAATTAATTCAAACTTGTATCCCCAGAAGGCCGACCAAATGCTATTAGCAAATATCTCTCCTAGTTCAAATAAATCCTGTGCCTTCTCATAAATAAAGTCCATTTCTTTAAATCGTTCATCTTTAAGCTTAGAATAAAAGAACTCTACTATAAAATCTAAAGCTGAATTAATTGTTAGTAGTATATGATGATAGTTAATATCTCTTGCTAATCCCAAATGTGTTAGTTGATTTCTAATCTTTCCTAGCTTCATTAAATTAGACTTTTCAATATCAGTAATGTTGAAATGTTTTTTAAGTAGCCTTATGCACTGGCTATAGCTTATAGTTAGTATATTATTATCATAATTTACGAGTATATCATAAATCATTAAACCTTTTTCATTTTTAATATTATCTTTTATTTTTTCTAATTCTGGTCTAAACCTATCAGGATATATAAGCATTTCGTCTATGTCACTTAATATCTTTATTGATAGAATTTCAATAGCATTCTGAATACTTATAGTTGCTAACTTTAGATAAGTTTCTTGACGGAATTCATAGTTATCTTCATGATCTAAAAACTTTTCATAAAATTTCAACCCACTATTTAGGGAGTCCATTCCATTATCTAATAATTCAAATCTCATATTATCCCCCATCTTGATTAATAACATAGGTATAGCGTTCTAACCAATTGTTTTTACAACTCCATACCCTGGCTGTGGAATGCCAATAAATAATATAAGTCCCTCTGGTTATAATCTTAATACTCAATGTCATCAATATAATGATGATAAAGATTGAACTTTTCCTTAAATATTCGATCTACATCTTCAATCGCCTTTTGTTGTTCATCTGAACTAATATTATCATAATAACCCTTAACTAATTGGAAACGAAGTTTCATTAATTCTTCAACAGTCATGTCTTCAAATTTTGTAACTATAGGTTCCGACAAATTAAATCTTAATGTCATATTATCATATTCAATAAGCATATCTTCAAGATAATATGGATGAATTTCTGTGATATCACTTAAATCACCAATGTTTATAATAAAGTTATCTTCTTCTAGTCCTTTTAATACCTTATTATTCTGCGTGTTAAGGACTATTCTAAGCTCACTTTGATTTATAAAGCGTTTATCTTTTATAAAAAGTTCATATGGTGCAGGACCTCTAAAAAGATACGGTTGTTGTTTATCAATATAATCAACAGGCTTTATTAAAATTTCTTTGTTACTTATACCAATAGACTCAAAGAATTTCAAAATTCGCCTAAAGAACTCATTAGGACTTTTAATAATTATAAATACAGGTTGTTCTTCTTCCTTTAATAAGTTGATTGCTTCTCTACTTTCATATTTGTAAAAATCTCTGAAATAATCAATTTTAACGTAGGATACTTTAGCCCATCTCTTAGTTTCATTGAAGTAACGCTCTTTAAACGAAGAATCATAAAGTCCATATAGACAGAAGGTAGGTAAATCAATAACATTAGCACTTCGCAAATATGTAAGACCGTTTTGGAACTCTGACTCAAGATTATTACGCAAGTTCCTAAATTTCAGAAAGCTTTGTATATCTTTTATTGCGTAACTGCAAAATGCACCTTCAAGCAGATCCCCGCGTCCCAGTCCAACATCTTTTGCATGTTGAACCCATGTTCGTGGTGTGTTTAGTTTTATAGTTCCCTTAGTACAAAAGGAATTAGCATATTTCTTTTCTGTGCATCTAAAAAGCCAGTATATTCTTTTTGAATTGCTCAAAGTTAATTCTCCTTTTAATCTTTCCTTCCTCATTTTCATGTCCTATAAGCTATAAACCAAGCAATGTATGCGAAAATTCATTCTCTATAAATGTAACTCTAATCTTACAATTATTAAATTCACATAAAATTTCATATCCTTTTTTATATTTACACCTTTAAAATTTATCATATAACAAAAAGTCATAACCAACATAACTACTGTCTATCACCATTTCATCTTTATAGACCTCCCGGAGCATTTTGACACAATTATAAAAGATGGTTTTAGTTACTATCCAAACTTTCCATTATGCCTTAGGCGATGTGTAGACCATCCTGTATCCTGGTGCTAACCCCTCCTTCTCAACAAATGATTCTATTGACCATTTTCGATCTATAGCTCTTCGTCTCTGTCTTGAAAGCTTTATACTATTCCCACCAATGCTGATTCCCATTTGATTGTTTAATTCCTTAATCAACCTATCCTTATCCCATACAGAAAATTCCTCTAATGCTACAGTTTCTTCAAAAACTTCTTCCGAAAAAAACTTAGTTGACTGGATGCTATCTAACATATCCTTGAGCTCAGCTAGTGCATCATATTCAAATAAAGTTTTTCCACCGTCAAACTTTTCGTAGATTTCCTTAGATAAATTGGGTGTTCTATTAAAATAATAGATATTAAAATTAGGTTCATTATTTAAGTCAAAATTCTCGTTACCAACCATGAAATACCCATATTGTTTATGACATCTAGAAAATGGTTGATAACCGATTGGATATATGCTTTGTCTATTTTCTATAGCTTCTATATAATCTAATTCACCTATCCGCCAGTAAATCATCCCCTCTTTACCGATATTACTCTCAATATCTTCTTCTGTAATTGGGCGATATCTATTATTCCCTATGTGCATGCATGTTGCAAAGAAAAGTGCAACTTCCATATTACTTGTGATATCCAAATACTTTGTTCTTATCCCATAATGTTGAGCAATCATATATGTGAAAATATCTCCAAATTTCCAGCTTCTAACTTGATGCAGAGGTTCTATCAATTTGTTCAAGGCAATAATTTGCATGCCAGATACAAATTTCTTAAGAAGTATCATTTCTTTTGATTCGGTAAGGGTCCCTCGAAATAATGTAGGTTTACAACTACCATAATCTTTTAGTTGCCCACGATAATAATTTGATGCTTCACCAAAACACATTACTCTTCCATGAGGATATTGTATTATACTACCCTTATTCATTTGCTCGGCCACAAAATCCGACCAGAAATTATTCCCTACTACTCCAGTTTTGGATTTCATTGCCTCACGTCTTAATTTTGTGGCAGCCTCAATATTTCTAAAATGCTGTTCATTTTTTTGACGTAATTCCCTTAGCTCTTTATCGGTTATATATTTTATCATAGCAAATACCTCTTTTATTTAACGCTACTAAAATAATACTTTAAATTATATTCTTTTATCTCTTCTTCATGGATGTCTTTAAATAATCTAAGCTTCATCATATTCCCTTTTTCATCAAACATAATAACTGTGCCAGTGGTATCTAATCTTTTTCCCGCATCAGTACGTAACTTGGCTGTATCAATAACAATTTTTTTAATTCATTAGAATTATTATTACTCATAATTAATCCCTCCCTCTCTTATACGTAGTGTCAAAAGTCTCATTTTTTCTTCTATGAATTACGGTAAGATTAAGGTAAATCTCAAGCAGTTTTGATACTGAATCCATCTTTGCTGCTGCTATAAAATCACCATCAATAATTGTTATATCAAAATTCTCAAACGTCTTTACAGAAATAATTCTTATTCCATAATAGAATGCAGTAATTAAAAGTATGTAAATGAGTACAGTGGTTATAATCTGCATCAATACAACAAAAGTTAAAGGTTCATCTAACATCGATAGAGCACTTTTCAACGGTATTTTATCATATATAGCAATTATAATAGCTGTAAGTACGGTTATAATTAAGCTTGCTCTATTATCGAAGCTTTGCTTTTTATTTCTTTCAATATCATATTCATGTACACAAATACTTAAACACTCATCAACAGAGGTTAAGTCATACATAGCTTTATCATATAATCTTTCTTCATCAATCTTATTGTTTGAAGGTATAACAAACACTTGTATTTTATCTACAGAATATAGAACCTATCAAACATCCCACTATTAAAAAAATAGTATCTAATGTTGGAGTTACTTCATTACTTCGATAAAGAAATACAAATCCCTCCTATATTTTTCATGCAAAATCTTAGGGATATCACTGTAAATTTGTTTTCACTTTACTCTGATGCTAAAAAGGAACGCTGAACCCGGTTCAGCGTTCCACTTTCCTTTTCTACAACTTAAACTGGTCTATAAAGTAAAAGTTCAATAACTTTATCACTTCAAATACTACCTTTTCAATATCTTCTCTATTTTGCCACCATCTATCATGATTAAATTCATCATACTTAGTAGGACGAGAAATAACTTTAACATCCCTATCTAACGAATCCAATGCTTTTTCAAAAATCTTTTTAGCTCTAAAGGAATGATACTTTGAAGTAACTAGTATCATAGAGTTTATATCTTTATTTTCTTTTAAGTAGTATCTTATATTTACTGCTTCGTCTTGAGTACTAAATGTATTACCATCAATGATAGTTATATTTTCTCTAGGTACTCCCATCTCAACTGCAATACTTTTGTTTATACTTGCTCCTACAGGAGTATCGATGTTCTTTTCTTCTATCAACGGACTTTTATATTCATCTACAATAACTATATTATCACTATATCCACTTTTATATAAATCAACTGCTTCTAGTATTCTATCAGGAATACTCCCCATAAGGACTACTATGATGTCACTTTTCTCAACCTCATCTATATCTACTAAGATATTGCCTATAGTGTTTATAAAAACTATAAAGCTTAATATGATTACAGTTACAATTAAATAAATATATCTTCTAGCTTTTAAGTTACGCATCTATTATTACTCCTTCAATACAAATTAGAATAAAAAATAGAGGACAAGCAATAGTACTATGCCTGTCCACCAACCTTACGTGGAACGATGAACCCGGTTCAGCGTTCCTTAAAGGTATATTTTTCATTATCTGTAGGTTTAGCCTTTGCTGAAGCATGTTTTAACTTTTTAGCGTTTTCATTTAGTATAGATACAAACTGTTTATAAACTTTAATCTTTTCAGTATTTTCTTCTTCTACTTGTAAAAAATTAAAATATATTTTTTTATCATAGAAATTAAATTCAATGCTTGGGCAGCTATTCTTTCCTATGTCTTCAAGGGCAGTTTTAAAATCTTCTAAGGTTTCGATTTTAACTTCGTTAATGCCTATGGCAAAATCGTCTTTTACTAAATCTTTCTCAATTTCTAAAGCTTTTTTAATAAGGTCTTGCTTGCTGTAAATCATGTTAACTAGATTTCTTAAGGTTTTTCCACTATGGTCTGCCATTGGTAAAATAATTACTATATCTTCAGCTAGTGTTTCATTAGCTGTCCTAGTTTCTAATTCCTTAGGTTCTACTTTTTCAGGTCCTTTTAATAACTGTTTAAATTGTATTTCTTCTCCTGAACGTTTTATAATTCTCCCTTCTCTGTCAATTGTGTAGGTTTCACCTTCTGTTTCAATTTGGTATGCAAAGCTTGGTGCTCCAAGATACTTAGATTTCACTCCAAAATGTTCACTTAACTTTTTTACTAGTTCCTTTCTATCCATTTAAAATCCCTCCTGTGTTTTTTGTTACTATATACATCACTCTAAACACAGGTAAAGTCAAGGAATTTATTTTGTTATATCCATATTTCTGTAAGATATTTTCTCCCCATCCCTTATTACAAAAACTTCTTCATCAGTGCCAACATACGCTATATACCTTTTAACAATTACATCACAGTATTTTTCATCTAACTCTATCCCGTAACATATTCTATCGAGTTGTTCACAAACGATAATTGTTGATCCGCTTCCTGCAAAAGGCTCTAGAACTATGCAGTTACTAACAGAACTATTTTTTATAGGATATGCTATTAAGGGTATAGGTTTTGTAGTTGGATGTAATTTTGATTTTGTAGGTCTATCAAAATTCCAAACTGTAGTTTCTTGTCTTCCTGCATACCATTTGTGTTTTCCTTTCTTTTTCCAACCAAAGAGGCAGGGTTCGTGTTTCCATTGATAAGGACTTCTTCCTAAAACTAATGAATTTTTAACCCATTGACAAACCCCTGATAAATAGAATCCTGCATCTTCGAAGGCCTTTCTAAATATTAGTCCTTTGGTATCTGCATGAAAAACATATATTGATGCATCATCTGCCATTACACTTTCCATGTTTTTAAAAGCATCATATAAAAATTTGTAAAAAGCATCATTATCAAGATTGTCATTTTGTATGGTTCCTGCAACTCCTTCATATGATACGCCGTAAGGGGGATCGGTAACCACTAAGTTTGCTCTCTTACCTTCCATAAGCTTCTCATAAGTTTCTGCTTTTGTACTGTCCCCACAGATAATCCTATGCTTTCCAAGTATCCATATATCTCCTTGTTTTGATATTGGCTCTTCTTCAAGGGCTGCATCTACATCAAAATCATCGTCTTTTACTTCTTTATCATGAATGTTAGAAAACAAATCTTCTATCTCTGCAGCATCAAATCCAATAAGGTTTATATCAAAATCCAGTTCTTTTAAATTCTCTAGTTCTAGGGCCAATAGCTCTTTGTCCCATCCAGCACCTAAAGCTAATCTGTTATCAGCTAAAATATATGCTTTCTTTTGTGCCTCTGTTAAGTGCTCTACTAACACGCAGGGTACTTCTTTTATTCCCTCTTCCTTTGCTGCAGATACTCTGCCATGGCCTGCAATTATGTTCTTATCTTTATCGATTAGTATTGGATTTACAAACCCAAATTCTCTAAGACTGCTTCTAAGCTTTTTTATCTGCTCTTTGCTATGGGTTCTGGCATTATTAGCATAAGGGATAAGTTCATCTATGGGTAACACTTTTAATTCTTCTGTTCTTTTCACTCTTTATTCACCAACTTTCTTCTTAATTGAATTTTCTTTGTTTCTTTGTTATAATAATTATAAAGAAATAAAGGTTTTGGTATTGTTTTTATAAATTTTGCATATACTATAGGGAGGTTAGAGATATGAATGCAACTGTTATGGAGCGTGATAATATGGATCGTAAAATAATTAGTGTTTCTAAGAAACGTCAGATTACGATACCTTTAAAATTCTATAAACATCTTGGTCTTGATAATCAGGTCGAATGCACCCTTGAAGATGATGCTATTGTAATCAGACCTCTAAATAGAGATTCTGGTGAATTTTCTGTGGAAATACTAAAAGACCTTATTGCACAAGGTTACTCAGGTAATGAATTAGTAAAAAAATTTGAGGCCCAAAGCAAGAATATCAAAAAAGCTATTACTCATATGCTTGAAGATGCAGATGCCATTGCTGCCGGAGAAAAGAAATCTGAAAGCTTTGAAGACATCTTTGGACCGGAGAACTAGATATGTATGAAATACAGTTCAATTCCCAGGCAGCACGTTATTTTAAAAAACTAAAAGAAAAACCTCTAAAAGATGCTTATAAAACAGCTTTACAAAAAATAAGTAAAGATCCTTATATTGGTCAGCCAAAGCGTGGTGATTTATCTGGCATCTATGGATATGATGTAAGATATCAAGGTACAAACTATGAAATTGCCTATACTATCAATGAAGTCAATGGTAAAAAAGTCATTGTACTTCTCGCCGGTACTCGTGAAAATTTTTATGAACAATTAAAGAGATATATTAAATAGCTCTCTTAATTTTAGGAGGGCTATTTTTCTGCATATTTCTCATACTAAAAAAGTACCCTTAAACTGCCCTTTAAAGAGGGATTTTTCAGGTGCTATATTTTCTATAACCCCCTTTATTTCAATGCTCCCAGCCTAACTATTGCCCTTTGACCCCCTCCCCTTGAATTTTGCGAATTAATCTGTGAAGGTCCCGCCCCGTTCCTGTGGTTTCAATGTGTTGAGATGTTATACCCCCTACCCCTATGTAAACTATCCATAAGATACCAACAGTTTATCCACAGAATTATCCACATAAAATTAATATGTATAAACTTTATTTTTTCTCCCCCACCGACCATCTTCTTTTGCTGTTTTTCTATCGTGACATAATTTACAAAGTGACTGAAGGTTATCTTCATTCCAAAATAAAGCTTCATCGCCATGATGGGGTACAATATGGTCCACTACAGTTGCTGGAGTAAGTTCTCCATTCTTTTCACACTCAACACAAAGAGGCTGTTTTACTAACACCTTTTTCCTTAACCTTTGCCATTTACTGCTGTTATACAGCTTTTTATATTTTCTACTTCTGTTATATTTCTTCGTCTCTTCCTTCTGATGTTTCTCGCAGTATCTTCCTTGCGTCAGTTCTGGGCAGCCTGGGAAGCTGCACATGCGCTTTGGTTTTCTTGGCATAACTTTTCTCCTTCGCTGTTTTTTCTTTAAAACAAACAGGGAACATGCAGTACACCTTCTTTGGTGTAAGCCATGTTCCCCATAGACATTTTTTACATTTTCTCATTTTTTTCATCTCCAAAATTTAGGCATAAAAAAAGACCAACTTATGGTTAGCTGGCCCTTTTCAAAAAATAATACCAGGGAGCCCACTCGTGACTCCCCATCTTTGACTTTAATACCACTTTGAGCATTCATCCCAAAGCATCTTTGTATATTATATTTATATCCATTTGTTAATATTATATTCATAAAAAGTAATTATGTTAAATAAATTTCAAAAAAGATACATAGGGACTCGCTCGTAGTCCCCATTTTGAATTAGTATTACCACTATCCCGCTCGTGAATAGCATCTTTGTATAACTATAATAACATTTTTATTCCTTTTTGTCTAGTGATTATTTCAAAAAGGCCTCTCTTATTTGTTTTTCAAATTCCTGCATATCCTCAATCCCAAACTCTTCTTTAATTGAAATAAAGCGATTTAATTCATCTTCTTTCTTAGATAACTCATCTTCCAAAACACTAATTTTGTCTTTAAGTTTCCCTATATACACTACTTTATCATCCAAAATATTTTTCAATTTATCGTAATGACGCTTTATATCAACAGAAATTGCTATAGCTTCATCTACAGCCTCCATCTCAGATGAATCTAGTTTTGTTACAAAGTCTCCTAATCTTGCCTTACTTACACATACTATATTACCTAATAGCACATTACCATCTAAAATAATTTTACCAGATTCGTTATATTTATTAGCAATTGGTACCACTACAGGTAATGTAGATCCCGTATGAGTTATTGGTGCAACTATTGTATTAGGTGATGTAACATTACCAGCATCGCTTTGAAGAATAACACATGGTCTCTCCTTACACTCTTCACTACCAATTCCTAGACCTAGATTACATCTATAAACCTCACCTCTTTTAACAACTCTTTTACTTGCCCTACTGGCATTTGAATCAAGGTATAATTTTGTCTTTAACCACTCTAGGTATTGTTGTGTCTTTGATAGATCAATACTTCTTGCCATATCTTCTCCCCTTTATCTAAAAAATATTTACCATAAATAGTGGGATTTCCACCAACTCAAATACATTTCTACAAATTCAGTATAACATATTTTGCTAAATTCTTTATATTGTTTTATTTTGCATAAAAACCTATGATTTGTACTTTGCTTTAACTTTCTAATTTTCCTGGCATAGAAAAGACCCTCTTCTCTTTAATTGAGGGCCCATTTTATCAAGAATGCTGCGTTTCCTTGGAATCGAATCGATATAACCTCGGCCTATTCAAACAGCATATGGTACTCTTGATTTTTCTATACCTTTACATTTTATATTTTACTACACTTTCATAGTCGCATTCAATCTCATTTAGTCGCAACTTTTTATTTTTTGAACTTCTTTTAATGCTTTTCCATGAATTCTAAATATTGTACTCCTGTCATAACCCATAGCACTTGCTACATCTTCCCAGCTTTTACCGCATATATATCTCATTTCTAAAAGAACTTGGCAAGTAATATCATTTACCTTGTTAATAGTTTCTAGTATTTCTCTTTTTAAATCAACTAATTTATCAATATCATCATTTATTTCATGACTTAAATCTATAAGCTTAACAATAGCATTTTCCATAGGACTTGTTATTTTTTTGCCACATACTTTTTCTTGTGTAATATCTACTGTGACTTTTTGGGCCAAACTTTCTAGCCTTTGTTTCTCTTCAAGCTTATTATTAATCTTTTTATCAAGCCAAATAGCCTGCGATAAATATTCCTTAGCTTTCATGGCTATATCACCTCTATTTTTCCACCATAGTAGGTTTCAATTATATAATCCCTTTTATCTTTATTTAAAGAAAGTATTCTCTCAAGTGCCTTCTTTTGTCCTAGCTTAAATTCTTCCTCTGTTTTATAAAATCCACACTCAGTTCCTTCACACTTGTTTGATTTTAAAATGCTGCATCTTTTATTTTTATAAGCAAAGCAATCTTTCACATTCATCACCTCATCCCTCCCACTGGTTTACAATGAGTATCAAAATATCTAATAGGCATATTAACACTTTTTGCTTTATCTATTTCTACAGCCATTCCCGATGTTACTTTACCACCAAACACCCACAGTTCCTGGCATTTTGATAAAAGTACTAATCCCATAGCTAGTCCTAGTTTTCTTTCTTCAGGCTCGTCCTCACATAAAAACTGTGGATACATGAGATGAGGTATAATGGGTATAGCATTTTTAGTTACAGCAAATCTTCCATATCTTCTTGCTCTCTCTGTGTTTCCCTCAATATCCCCTGCAAAGGGACTGCATATAAATACGATTTTTTTCTCCTCAGATTTCTTTTGCTCTATATTAGTTTCATTTGTTTTTGTTATATTCATAATCTTACACCTCCGATTTTCACGGCAGGTTGATAATTTTTTAACATTGTTACAGATTATATATATAATATATATATTTATTTTATATATAATAATTTTTTATCTACTCTCTTTTTCTCTTTATATAAAGGAATAAACAAATATCTGTAACATCTGTAACACCTGCCTTATTCATTCATTTTTCTAGTCTTTAGAAGTTACAGATGTTTTCACTTATCTGTAACTTCTGTAATATCCTTTATATAAATCCTTATAGTTTTCCCATTAACTCTCTTTACCTTTGATTCAAAACCATGCTTATTAATTTCTCGTCCAAACTCCACATGACTAAGGGGCTTTAACCCATTCTCATAACACCAAGTACTATATTTTCTGTATACATCTTTAGATGGTTCATTTTCTATTTTTATTCCTTCATTTATGAAAGTTAAAACTGGATTATTAACCATTTCATATTCCTTCTTCTCTTTTGTTACTACTGAAGGTTCTATAAATCCTGTGGTTAGTACTCTTTTTAATCCTTCTATTCCAAGTTTTAATAAATACTCCATAGCCGACTTAGTTAAAAGCTTGTCTTTTATAAAGGCATCAAAATCTGAATCCTTTTCACTAAAAACTGCATTAAAAGGAATAATTACAAGTCTTCTCATTAAACCATCTGAAGTGTCATTTATCCTCGGTAGTTTATTTGCACTAAAAAGAAGCTTTGCATAGTTATTAAATTCAAAGGGATCCTTTCCCTTTCTCTCTACATTTACCGTTTCTCCTGTAACTAATTTTTTAAAAATGGCATTATCGTCAATATACTTTTTACTAATGTCATCTCCAATGTTAGCTAATTTGTGAAAAAGCTCTGCAGTTTTAAATCTTTCACCAAGTTCATCTATTCCAAGGGATGAATAATTATCACTACCCAATAGATTTTTAGTCATATCAAGGAATGTGGACTTCCCATTACTCCCACTTCCAGTGAGGATAAAACACTTACCCATTTCATTTCTTCTAAAGAGTAAGTATCCTACTAACTCTTCTAGGAGCTTTCGTAAATCCTTATCATTACAGCATATTTTATCAAGGGTTCTATCTACTACTGAGTCATAGGCACTTGGAAGATAATCATATTCAATTTTATTTTGTAATATTAAATTCGGTGAAAAGTCAGTAATTGTCATAGTATCTATATCTAGTACTCCACTTGCAAGGGCTATATATTTTGCATCTGATGGCTCTACATCTTCTGCTATAAGCTGTAAATAACTATATATCTCATTTCTTTTAGACTTTGTAAGCTCCGGCAAATGTTTAATCATAGATGATTCAATTTCTAGTGGGTCGCTTTTATATATACCATCTCTGTAGATATGAAGCTGGCTATTAATCTTTATGATGTGCTCCTCTGTTTTAAGAAATTTAGCAAACTTATCATGAAGAAATTTTGACTTAATATAAAAGGACTCTTTTAAAAATGCTTCATCTCTTAAAATTTTATCTAGTTCTCTTTTTTCCAGTGGTACCTTTAAAATGTATTGATTGATGATAGCAATAGTGTTTTTTATACTTTCTTTACTAAAACCTTCTGACTGTAAGGTAAGTATATAATTAAAAAGAGTTTGATTCCGCCCATCACCTTCTCCTAGAGCGCTAAAATCTGGGGTATTTTTAATAGGTCTTAACCAATCTGGTAAAAAATCAATATCCTCAATATTTTCAATACGGTTTAGCCATCTTCTCGTTTTACCTTCTACTTTTATTGGTACAAGAGCATTCTGCTCACCAATACCTATATCAACAGATACACCTATTGGTGTTTTCTTTTTTGTCTGTCTTTTATTTATATCCTTATTTCTAAAGTAAAAGTGCAGTCCTCTAGTAGTCCTTAAAATAGCACAAGATATTTTCTGGTCAGTAACTATATTTTTTACAAGGTCCGCTTCTTGTTCATCATCTACATCAATCTGTACCATCCCATCTGCTAAAATTCCAGCAAAGTCACCACCGGTTTTACGGATGTAGTCGTAGGTATAGAATTTCTTTTTCTTTCTGTATGTTTCTATGGGTTTTTTACCTCTTGTTTTAATGTAACCTTTTAAAATGTCCACTTTTTCACCACCTTATTGATTAAAATTGCTAATTAACTGGTAGTTTTTTATACCAATTCATAGGGTAGTTGGTAAGAATTCGCTACCTTTTTATAAGGTTTTCCTACCAGATTTTTAATAAAAAACTGCCTTTCCTACCAACTAACCCCTCCTGAATCAGATTTTTTCTCTCTTAGATGCTGTTTTTAAGGCTCTTTTGGGAACTTACCTCCCAGAAAAGAGCCGATTTTTAATGATTGTAAAATGATTAGGTGTTAGTTATTTGGGATGTATCACTTTGCTTTTTCTAAAAAATCACTAAGTCTTTTCTTTGCTACCTGAATATACCATTCTCTATCAAGTCTTC
Source organism: Caldisalinibacter kiritimatiensis (assembly GCF_000387765.1). NCBI lineage: Bacteria > Bacillati > Bacillota > Tissierellia > Tissierellales > Thermohalobacteraceae > Caldisalinibacter > Caldisalinibacter kiritimatiensis. The sequence continues at coordinate 22,348 of NZ_ARZA01000277.1, read as the reverse complement.
TAGGTATTCTTTTACCTATAACATTTTCATTTTTAATAAAACACTTCTCTGGTGTAGCAGCTATTTTTTCTACTCTGCCATTTTCCTTTACTTTATAAACTCCATTGTCATCTTCTTTCTTTGAAGCAAATACCCTAAGGCACCTTTCTGATAATTTTTTATTGCCATAAAGAGCATGGGAATATTTATAGCTTATCTTTACTACCTTTTGAAACATTAAAAGGTCCCTACAGTTATTTATGGTTTCTTCTACTGGTACTCCATTAATAAAAAATTCCTTTAATGCCATATTTACAATAGGTAAATCATTATCTATTTCATTTAATTTTTTTACATAGGCTCCTTTAGACTTATAGCTACCATCTTCTTTAATGATGATATAGTTGTTTACATCCTTTTGATAGATTTTATGAAAGAGTTCAAAATCTAATTTCATACGGGTTCTATCTTCCCACTCTTTGCAGATGGATTTTATTTTGTTAAGGTCCCTTTTCCTTTTGATTTTTCCTATTAATCCATCGGTGTTAGATTGAATTAATGTCCAGTAGGGCTCTAGTTTCTCTATTAAATCTAGAAGAAGTAGCTGTCCACCTACGCACACATTATTAGCCTGTCTTGGGTCATAGAGGTTATTATATTTATATTTCATGGCCCCATAGGTACTGTTAAGAACGATTTTATAAGGAAGCTGCATAGGGTCCTTTTGTGCTTTTAACCTTAACCGTTCTTCATAGATTTTCTTGTATAAGTTAGGATCTTCTACGTTTCTTGATAAAAAATCATATTCAAGCATTAGGGATGGATAAAAGGAACTTACATCAACATTTACAAGAATACCTTCATCCTGATACTTGTCCCTTGCTCCGTGAAGCCCTCCCCATGCAAATACATGGGGCACTCCACTTATAGTTGTTTCTAGGGATTTTTCATAACTATGATTGTTTAAGTTCTTGTACCACTCTACTACATGTTTGTATTTTTCAATTTTTAAAGTGTTTGGCAGGATTAAATCAAATTCATCATTTCTATTTACTCTTCTTGCCTTTAAAATTACCGCTGCAAGTTGCGCCTTGGTTTTACTTATATATTTTAGTGGTAGATTAAAGGCCTTTAGCAGAGCCACATGGGAGTCAAATTCTTCTTTTCTATGAAGAAAAATCTCCATAGTCTGCTCTACGTCATATGTGCAGTAACTAACTACTTCCTGTAATTCATTTTCAGTTAGTTTTCTATCTATATTAAAACTTACTGTCGTTTCTCTGATATCATTTCCCATGAAGCCTTCTAGTTCCTTTAGACTATTATGGGTAGTCATTACATCATATTGATAGAGTTTTATTTTTTGAAATAAAGAGCTATACTGCCATCCCTGCTTTTTATCTGTTATAATGTACTTGGAGATACTATGGGGATCAAAACCTAAAAGGATACCTTTTAGAATATACTGGTCATAGTGACGGCTGTTATAGCCTATCCAGATATGTTCTTTATGTTTTTCACAAAATGATGCTAATTTCTTAGCATCATTTATAATCACATGTTTTTGATGATTTGTAGGGTCTATTATGACGAGAAGCCAATCGTGGGGAAAGACTTCTACGTCATAAAATAAAATCATCTTTATTCAACCTCGAATACTTCAACTATTTTAAAGGTCTTGAATCCTTTTTTGGTTTCCCCATACTCCACTGCATACTCATAGGTTTCATCAATGGCTTCATGGATATTAAGGAGCATATTATGGTATTGAGTAAAACTTTCAAATTCTACTTCTATACAAGATTCTAAAGACCTTAAAAATTCATTTGCCATATGAAGTCCATAGGGAGTATGGATAACTTGATTCATAAACAGAATAGAGTTTTTATATTCTCCTTCTAAAATTCTCATCCAACAGCTAACCATAGGTTTTCCGCTCTTAGATTCTGCTAGCTCTAACTTTTCAATCTTTACTTCATAAGTTCCAAGGGGTACTTCCTTGTACTCAGTATCACCTGTACTAATATTTTTTAAGTCTTCTCTTAATCCCTTCACATCAAATTCTTTGTCAAATTTTGCAAATACATTACTCATTAAAAATTCCTCCTTTTAATTTTTATTAATTTTTATTTTCTAGAGCGTCTGCTCTTTCTTGCTGGCTTTTCTGGTTTCTCATTTTCTTCTGTTTCAGATGCATCATTATCTGTAGCTTCTTCTGTTTCTTCTTCAGTTTCATCTGATGTTTCTACCTTTGAATAGGTTTTAATACCTTCTTGTGCTGCTTTCAATGCCTTTATAAACTCTTTTTTATCTAGTTTTACTCTAGGCTCTTTAAACTCGAATCTTCCACCACCAAATATATTTTCTTTCTTCTCAAGCTGTAGAAATCTTTCTTTACCATCTATATAAGCCCTTACAGTTAAATCTACTGTTCCTGCCAGCACATTTGCCACTTTGTCATTAATGTTAGGTTTTATTGTGGTAATTTTATTGCCATTTTTAAGGGTTATCTCAGAGTTTAGTTCTTTTGAAATATATATTATTTGATATCCTAGGTTTTTAAGCCTTTTCATTGCTGATAGAAATTCGGTCCTTACCATATCCCAGCCTTTACCAAAGCCAGCATCTTGTTCATGGTCTATTCCTAATTTTTTATAGTTATAAAGTCTACAGTGTTCATATAGATCCTCTACTAAATCAATACATACCCTTTTGAAAGTATTCTCCTTTTTTTCAAGCTCTGTGACTGCGTCTAGAAACACTTCCCAGGCCATTTTTACTTTTTTTAGCCTTCCTTCATAGGTTACTTCATCGGCAATTTTTATAACTGGAGATGTTGTATTGTCTGTGTTTCCATCGGTATTTAAAAACAGTAGGTCATCAAACTTATCTACAAATGTTGATTTTCCCACATAACTATCGGCATATAGCCACATATCAGGATTTACATCAATCTTTTTCTCTCTTCTTTCATTTTTAGGTAGTAGCATATAAGAAATCTCCTCCTCACAGTATTTTTTAAATTCACACCAATCACATAATCTGCTTGGTGCTTTTTCATAAATTTTTTCACTTTCAATATCTAAGCAGCTATTAAAAAACTCCTCCACCTTCTGGTGCTCATAGGGTATTTCTATAATTTTTATTTCCATGTTAGAGAGTGTTTCTTTAAGCCGCTTTCTAAATTGATAAAGATCCTCTGTTTTCTTTTGTCTGATGTAAGTTTTAGGGATAAAAATAAAACCTAGCTTTGAAACCTTAAGCCCTAATTTTTCTAAAAAGTACTTATATAGATGAAGCTGCTTTGACTGAAGGTAGTGGTCAATATTGTTGCTATATTTAAAATCATAGATGTCTACTGTACTGTCCTTATTATGAATAATCAAATCTACAAATCCTTTAAATTCTGGAAAATCTATCTCGTACTCAAAGGTAACTGGTTTATCATGAATTAAATCCCTAATTACCTCTAATGCTTTTTCTACAAGGATTGTTAATTTAATCATTTCATTAATGTGTTTATCATTTATAACTGGATATTGGTAATAATAATATTTCTCCATTTCATCAATGCCATTTTCCAGTCCCAAGTGCATAGCACTTCCAACAATAAGTAGACTATCTGCACCTGGAGGAATAATAGTGGTTAATCCTTTGATGTATCTAAGATAGAACTGAAACTTGCATTTTTCAAAACACTCCACCCTGCTGTGGGAATATTGCACCTTTTCACCTCCCCTACTAATTTTTTAAATTCCTTAAATCCTTTCGGATATAAAATTACTCCTATACCACCAGCATCATTAATATTTTTAATATTCATCTTTTGTAGCTCAGTGGGTTTTCCATTATCTCCTTTAAGTTCAATGGCAATGAATATTCCATTAATGCAGCAGATTAAATCTGGTATACCTGCTCTTTGATATCCACCTCCCCATACTTTGAAAAACCAAGTGTTAGGTAAGGATTTTAAATACTTAATGACTTTTCTTTGAAGCTGTTTCTCTGTCATCTATCCACCTTCTCAAATAAATCTAGTGTGAAGTCCCTTCTTTCTTTTAGAACCTCTAATATTTTTTCTTCTACACTCTTTTCTGTAATAAAATAGTAGTAAAAGCAGCTCCTGCTCTGACCTATCCTATGAATTCTTTTCTTACTCTGCATCCATAATTCACTGGATAAAGGTAAGCTGTGATAAATAATTTTATTGGCTCTTTGAAGGTTTACACCTGAAGCTCCTGCTTGGTATTGAACTAATGTTACAGTGTTATCTTTAACTTCATAGTTTTTAAGGTCAGTACCTTCTCCATTGATATAGGATACAGGCTTTTCTAATTTCTCACATATGTCTTTAATAATTTCAAATTCTTTCTTGAAGTTATAGAAAACTACCACTCTATCTTCTGTAGATATAAGTAAATCCTTAAGGGCTTGATGTTTGTTAGGATTATAGATGGATGCCAGTTGTCTTAGGTATAATAGTTTGGTTAAAGCTGTATCCCCTACTAAAGTTTCATCATCGATTGTGATGACTCTATCTTTTTTAAACTTCCTATACTCCTTGGTGTTTTTAACTGTTACCATATTTTCAATCTGTTCTGGCAAGTCAAGGACTTCTTCGCTTTTCATAAACACTGCACCGTATTCTTTTAATTTCTCTTTTAACCTATCTACATTTTTATAACCCTTTACAACTGTAATCTGAAATCCACCCATATCAAGTTTTTCTGTGATTGTATAATGCTTATAAAATAGCTTTTTACTTATATTCCAACCTAAGAGTTTTAACTGGGACCACAACTCTTCATACTTACCACCTGTAGGAGTACCACTTAATAAGATGACATTAGTAGGTGCTAAACTAAGGATAAATTTAGCTCTATTGCAGGTCTCGTTTTTAATGTATTGGGACTCATCAAGCATCAGTGTAAAATCCCTTAGTTCCTGCAATTGTTTCCTTCGCCATACTAGGTCATAGTTGATAATTATAACACTGTGCTTCGGAATACTTTCTATGGACTGGTTCTTAAAAATTATTACTTCATAGTCATAGTAGGTTTTAAAGTGCTCGGTCCAGTCTTTGATTTTGGATTTCTGACAGACTAGGAGATTGTATGGAGTTCCTAACTGTTTCATTTTCTCCGAGCCTACAAAAGTCTTCCCAAGCCCAAGGTCCAGGTAGTAAGCTACTCTATTTATCTTTTGAGTTTCTTTTAGGGCCTGTCTTTGATGTGGGTATAGAATTATTTTTATCACCTACCTCTTTTATCAGTTTGTTTACTTTTACTTAGAATAAGATTTTCTAACTTTTCTTCTGGAAACGCTCTAAGTAGACTAGAAATTACTTTTCTGCCTGCACCACGTCTTCCACTTAAAACATTACTAAGTGTTCCTTTAGAAATATCCATCCTTCTTGCAAGTTCGTTTTGGGTCCAGCCATTTTCCTTTAGCTTTTTTTGAATTATTTCTTGATTAATTTGCATTATTTTTCACCATCTAATTTTTAGAATGCTTATATATCAAACTCATATCCATATTCCTGCATTATGGTATCAATAAACTCTAATGATTCAGGTAGCCATACATTGGTTTTAATCTTCATTCCATTTTTCAAAGTATCAGTAATAACCTGACAGTATCTTGTATGGCTATACTTAGCTGTCATAACGTAATATGAATTACGACCATAGAAATTGTTGTCAACTTTTTTAATAACTCCTGCATTTTTCATTATTCTGTTAAACTCCTTTGCTGTTATTCCATAATACATACCAATATCAGAAGCCCTAAGCATTTCATTCAAACGCTGAAGATTTCTAAATAGTTCTAGTTTCTTGTCCTGTTCTTCAACCTTTGCTGTAAGTTCTTGTATCTTTTTTCTTTCTTCTTTTAGTGCCTGAAGTGTTTTTATCATTGTGTCTGGGTTATTTAACATTTCTTCTATTACCTTATCTGCTGCATAAATTCCGTGTTTTCTTATTGAAGGTAATACTTCATCAAAAACCCATCGCTCAAATTTTTGAGCCGTAGGAAGTTTGGATCTTATTATTAATCTATATAAGTCTCCTTCTGCTATAAAATTCATCTCTACTTCTTGAATTGCATCACTTCCGTCACCTTTTTTACCTGTTACTACCCCTACTGAACGTTTCGTGCACCCCCTACAATGATCTCTTATGGCCTTATGTGGATTGGTGTATCCTAAAATTCTTGCACACTCTGTTGCTGGAAAATACTCTTTCCCATCTATCACTAAAACTCCTAGTTCACCAAACTCCGTATTTTTAAAAATTTTTAACTGATTCATGCTCTTTCCCCCCATTATATTTTTTTAGCCTCTTCTAAAACCGTTGCATAATCTTCTGGTTTAACTTCTATAAGCTTCTCTGCACCATATTTCCTTAATAGTGCTTTAATTGCTGTTATCTTGCCTTTTTTCATTTTTTCAGACAGTATAAAACTTATATCTTGAATACTTATCTCATCTGTTCTTATTTGACTCTTGGCACGATATACAGCTGCTAGCTTTTCTAGTTCTTCTGCTAATGCAAGATGTATGTCGTTCATAATCTGCACCTCCTCTCCTATTAGTAATTCAGAGCAAAGTCCTTGAGGATGCTGTTTATCACAGCTAGGTCATTACCAGATAGGCTCGCCCTAAGTCTTTCCAATAATTCCTGCTGTTCAGGCTTTAGGTACTTCCTGTTAAGATAATAACCATCTGCTACTTTTACCCCGCCACCATAACGACCTCGAATTGTTTCTATGGGATAAGAAAGCGATAGGATATCAATATCATTTCTTATAGTCCTAGTACTAACACCAAACTCAAAGGCTAAGTTAGCCATTGTATCTTGTCGCCTTTTGCATAAAACTTCTATAATTTCCATTCGCCTTTCATTTGGTCCCATCGCTTTCTCACCCCCTTTCCTTTGCTCTGTGATTTAAGAATAAAAGTTAAATAGGAAGGTTTTTTTCTTATTTAGAAAAAAGTTTTAAAAAAAATAGCCAGATAACTACTTAAATTAAAAGTAGCTATCCGGCTATTTGGTAGTTCATCTGACTCCGTTGCTCGGTATAGTCTTTTTCTCTTTTATATTTATCAAATATTTAATCTCCAAGATTTACTGTTGATATTTTTCTGCAATGGGGACATTTTATCGATATAGTTCCCTTTGCTTCTCTTTCTTTGTCAAATAACCTACGCCCACAAATTGGGCATTTCACTTTTTCATACATTATCTTTTATTCCTCCCCCTTATAATTTTGTGAAATACTCATTTGGGTTTTATAGTTTAGGACTATTATTAACACCCATATAATAAAATCCATATGTGGCTAATGAACGTATATCCTGTAGTCAATATTTAAGTTTTATTGTTTTCTGTATTGTATTTTAGGTATTGTTTACAGTCAATGGTTTGGGTAAAAAAATATATTTTGTGTAATAGATATTATTTTCTTTAACCCTGAGCGCTCTAAAATAGATTTTAAGTCAATAATACATTCCCCTTTCCATAATATTATAGTAATAATATAAATTTATTTGTGCTATATAATTGGTATGTAGTCATTATCTAAATCTACTTTCATTTAATATTATAATAGTTTTTCTTTTACTGTATATAATAAATATAGCACATTATGATTTTATACACAATAGTATTTTTAAAATTTTTTCAATAAATTTATTGACTGTAGTCAACAATAGGTGTTATAATTAAAATATAAGAATACACTAGTTAGGAGGTGAATTATATGGATACTGAAAAAGTATTTAATAAAGAGTCATTTGCACTTCTTCTTGATAAAGCTAAAGGTGACAGATCTATTAATCAATATGCTAATGAAACTGGAGTAAGTGCTGCGCATATATCTAGGTTTCTCAGAGAAATGATAGATTCCCCTCCAACTCCTGAAACTATATCTAAATTTGCTAAATATGCCGCTAATGGCGTTTCTTATAGAGATCTTATGATTGCAGCTGGATACATTAGTGAGGATTCTATGAAAAATGAAGATTCTCCTAGAAATAGAAGAATCCTTGTAGAAGAAATGGAGCAAAAATTCCTTCAGGTTATTTTAGCAGATTTGTATAATAAAGATTTTAAATGGACCATTCAAAAACCCGAAGGTAGAATGCGATTTCCTGATATGATAATTGATATTGACCACGATGGATATAAGAAGTGGTATATAGAATTTAGAGTAAGCTTAAATAGTAGTCGAATTCATCCTTCTATAATGTTCATTCACCACCTTTATGGTCAAATATCAATGATGGAACTTTTACCAACAGATAAGTTTACAATAGCGGTAAACGATGAAAAGGTATATAAACATATATTTAAAAGACCTCCAGTATCTTTAAGAGCCAATTTATATGTTATGCTTATTAGTTTAGAAAAAGGTAAAATTTTACAAGAAGAAAAATTATGCGACTATTATAAATAACAATAAAGGTCATAACTAGTAAACTGCTTAATTACTAGCTATGACCTTCTTAAATTTACCAATTACTCCATACATCCCAATCCCAACAAAACTCCCTAAATTATCAATAAGTACATCAGTAACCTGTGCACCCCTACCTGGTATAAAAACTTGATGCATTTCATCACTTATAGCATAAAATATACAAAACATAAGAGAAAATATAAATACTCTAAGCCCTTTAACTCCACTTCTTCTAAAAGCATTCATAACCAATAACCCAAGTACCAAATAACAAGTAAAGTGGGCGTATTTTCTTACAATATGATTAAATTTTTCTACTAAATTAATATCTTCTCTATCATCATCCAGCTTTACTACCTTATCCACTGTCTCCACAATAACTTTAGTAACTTTTTTACTCAATCCATCCGACTGTACTGCTGGTTGAGAAGATAAGTAAAACATAAGGACGAGCCATAAAAGTACAGCCGTCCATGAAAGAATTATAGTTATTTTGTTTTTGTCCATTTTATATCAAATCCCCATGTGATTAATTTACAATTTACATTTGACAATTATTTATTGCTTTAAGCTTTTTTCTTTTGTTTTGCTTTTCATTGTCAATTGTAAATTGTCCATTGTCAATTATTTAGCCGCTGCAACTTCCTTATATACATCCTTTAATAAATCACTTTTTAGTAAATTCATTAAATAGCCTTTAAAATCTTCTTTTAAGTATTCTCTTCTTAAAGCAAACTCTACAGTAGCTTCTAAAAATCCTAATTTATTTCCTACATCATATCTTTTAATAAGTTAAGTGCCTGGCACCTATTATTTTTATTCTTCATTAAAAACGAACTGTTCAATATATTGATTATCTCCTTTAGCAACAAAAGTCACCTTAATAACATCACCATCTTCTAAAACTTCAACTTTCTTCTTAACTTTATCTAAATCCTTCATCTTTGCATTTTTGAATGTTTTTATCATTTTAGGAATGTGAAATTCTTTATTAAATATTACAACTTTTACAGGTGCAACTAGACTTAAGTCGAAAGGTTTGTCCTCTAAGTTTTTGATATTTCTAGAAAATTCTTCTGATATTATGAAATCAAAAGTCCCATCTTTCCATGTTCCCTTTATCTCGCCATATTTTAGAGCCTCACCCAAATAATAAATTGCTTCCAAATCATCATCCTCAATTTTTTCGGGAATTTCAACGGTTGTATTGTAGTGCTCCTCAATAAGTGAAATATATTCTATAAAGGTTATTTCATTATCAATATTGCCAAAAGGGTTTTCATAATCAAAGCTATCTAAATCTCCCTCTGCTAAAACAGCATCATATTCTAATGAAATAATTGAAAACTTGTTCTTACTTAATGCACTTTTTGTAAATCTTAAATACTTAAGAAGTGACTTTCTTGTAGGTTTCATATCTTGATTCAATTTGATATTGATAGTTATTTTCTTATTCTTAAGGTCAAAGACAAAGTTGAATTCCGTGTCTACCTCTTGTTCTCTGTTTGATAGAAAAACCTTGTTATCCTCAATCCGAGTGGTCCTTAGAAGGATGTAGTCATAGCTTATATCGCTTCCTTCAATTACTACTTTATATGGCCTTGCTTCAGGGAACTCTTTTGGTTTGAGTTTCCATTCTGTAGTTTCAGAAAGTAAAAGTTCTATTTCTCCTTGATATGGATCTACTTCATCTCCAATCATTTTCATTAATTCTATATTATTGATTTCTATTTCAGTTTGAGTCTTATAAGAATAATCAAGTATATCGTTAATGTTTTTAAAATCTTTATACTTATCAGAAAAACTGATTTTCCCCTTTATTTTAGGAGGATATTTTTCAATAGCTTCTTTGCTCAATGGCTTACTATATGGGACTAATTTATCTCCAATTCTTCTTATCCCCAATGAATAGTATGGATAATTTGGGTGAACTACTCCAAGTGCTTTTTCTTGCATTTCCATTACTTTCATAGCTCCTTGAATGTCACCCGCCATTAAACACTTCATCAGCTCATCATAAGTTGTATTTTTTATTACGACACTGTCTTGAATCATATCACCTTCAACTTGCTTTCCCACCTGCTTATTTTTCCCCATAGTATCACCCCTTTTTAACTTTAGAATTTTGAATCATATCTCCTTTTACATTCTTTCCATTTTGAATATTCGTCACTTTTTTGCCGGTAAAGAACCCGACAACTAAAGAAGCCGCAATGCTAATTATAAACGCTCCCAGAGTTGTTGACGGATCAACTATAGCTATAAACTGATCAATTATATTCATCTCTAACCTCCCAATATCTAAACGTCTCAAAACTTATATAGCCCTTGAATTTTCCAGGGAATTATAACCCATGCACCTTCATTATCAGATGGAATAGCAGGTCCTCCAGTTTCATTCTGATAATTCAATCCAAACTCAAGTGGTTCATCATAAATTTTGTTATTCATTTGCCATTCAACATTTACTAATACTCTTTTAAGAGCAATAGCACGATCTTCTACTTCTACAAGCTCAAATCTCTTATACTCTTTATTCTGAAACAGCAACCTACATTCTTTAGGTCTTATATTTTTATTGCCCTCGTATTTGAATAGGTAATCAAAGTAGAGTGCGAGTTTGCCATAATTTTTCTTTTGCCACATTTCAAACGCTTCTATGAGATGTTGGATGTATGGATAATCACAATAATCTTGTGAAGTTCCTGTTCTCGGGATATCTTTCCCTATGATAATCTCCTTCTTTTCCCAACTTTGTATCTTTTCTTTCACTTCATTGTTCCTTTTTATTCCACTAATTATTTCTTTCCATGATGCTGGTTCTAATGACTGCTCATGCTTTTCTTTTCTCTTATCTTCGTTCTTTTTATTAATCATCCAATCATGAATAGCAAATAATAAAACGATACACTTACACGAAACAGCCTCATTTGAGTAATTCAAGTCCCTACCATGTAAGATTCCATTTCTATATGGTAAAAATATAGGATCAGTATTTGTCCTTTTTCTACTTTTACTATATATTTCTTTTAGCTTCTGTAAACTGTTACTCGAACCAACCAAACAGTCCCAAGCACCAACATCCGTTCCCTCGGCAAAGAATCCCTGATTTTTTGTATAGTCGTTTACCGCACCATCTGCAATCATTAAAAACTGCGGCACACTCGCATGGTATCTTTCAGCAACATGATCCTCAAATGCTTTTTTTATATTATTGTATCTTATAGAAAGTTCTTCATTTCCGTTTTTCAATCGATGCAATACCTGTCCAACTTCTGTCTTATAATAATCTATCAATACTTTTTCTGCAGTACTATAATCACTGTTCTCATATTCTTGAATTGCCTTCTCAATTAGTTTAGAGCTAATTGAATCATACAGCACCCAACCATTATCAGAGAAATATTCATTGAATTTTTCTGCGTTCTCAATTAACTCAGCTATGTTGATCTCCATTTCCTTTAGCTGCTGCCTAGCTTCTTTTCCCGCGATTAATGAAAGTAGCTTCATGGCTTTTATATCATCATGCATTTTCTTATAACTTGGCATTTCCTCTAATATCTTTTTCAAATTACTATCACCTACCCCACATCTCAATATCATTCACTTAGGATAAACTTCCAGCAAAATTCAATCCAGTAAAACCTAAGTTAAGTGCCTGGCACCTATCACCTATAAATTACCCATTTCATTGATTATTCCTCTTTGATGGATGCCAATTCATTCAATAAAGTAGCATTTGCTTCTTTTTTCGTCACCTTCAATAAATACTTATACTATAGGATTGTTGCAATTGATCTTATTCAATTAATATTATTCAAATATATTATAACGTTTATATTTTTCTTCTAATAATTCTTGTGCTTTCTTATTATCAAAGCCAATTTCTAATAATAAGTTAAATTCAATAATAACTTTTAGCATATTGCATAATCTTAATAACTCTGTTCCTTTTGCTGCTTTACCAGCTAAGCTAATGTCATAATGTGTAAAATAGTTTCGCGTATCACAAATCTTACTAATAAAAGATTTTTTCTTTTTTGATGATGATAGCTTTAATAGTGAACTACATTCCTCTAACAGTTCTTTTAGCCTATTTCTTAATGTAGGTTCATTACTATATGCTAATTTACCTTCTAGCCATTTCTTATATTGAGCATCAACTGATTCAATTATAATATTTATTCTATTTTTATGCTCTTCCGGCTCAATTTCATTATTGTTTTTTGTTCTTCTATGATAAGATTCTATAGCTTGTATTAAACTTGAAAATTTTTGTTCTAGATACATATCTGAATTATATAAAGTACCAAAATATAAGTTAAATACCGGCTTTAAAGCTTCTTCTCTATCATACCATTTATTTATAATAATATTAAAATCGTCTTTAATATCTCTTAAGTTAAATAACATATTTGGAGGCAATATCGGCTTATAATCCTCTGATGACTTTTTAATGCAAAAATAAATTGTAACTTTAGGATATAGAATTTTTCCATCGTAATCTTCTTTATTTTCTTCTGTCTCACCGATCACATCTATAATTGTTACTGGTTCACCTACTCCCAAGCTAATAAAATTCTGCATGTGATGTAACTTATCTCTATGTTCTTCAAATGAATTAAGTTTATTGTTTATCACCTTAACATATATTTTTTGAATGATACTTGCCTCTTTTTGAACAATACAATGAGATGGAGTCTCAGCACTAGGATAAACTTCAATTACATAATCGTTTTTAATTTCTGCACTTATCTTAGGTGGTAACTTATAACTTATTTCTAACTTATCAGCTGTTGGTTTATCAATTTGTATTCCATTCATCCAAGCCCATTCATCAAGATTGGAATAATGACAAGAAATTTCCTTAAACTTTATGTCTTCCTCCGTATTAAAGTGAACTCCTTCAAATGTTATATTTGCAAAAACCACTGTTGTTGGAAATCCACTGTTATTAAATTTCTTTATTACTTCAAAACATTTATACAATGTAATGTTCTTTCCATCCGATGTTTTCCCTAGAATGATATTAGCCTCAAGTTCTTCATAACCAGATAATTGCCCCATTAGTTCTAAATAAGCTCCATCCTCAGGATTGAATTTTAAAATTCCCGGTATATAGCTTTCTTTATTATCAGGCAACCACCAAATGCCTTTCCACTCAAAACTTTTCATAATGTATCACCTATTTCAATTATAAGTATATGCTAACCCTTAAATATTCTGTTTATCCATATATTTCTTTCTTTGATTCTCAATTAATAGATTTAATCTTTTATACCAATCACTTCCAATATGAGCATTTAGAAGTATAATAATTTCTTCTAAAGTCCAAATTTGTATCCTTGTATCCATATTTTTTATATCATCATTTACATAACCAGTACAAAATAAAACTCCCCTATTTATATTATCTTTATTAATTATATACCCAAAAGCTCTAACAGAATCCTTAGTAAGTTCCGTTGTTTTATATAACTTACATTCAACATATACCTTTTCATTTCCATCTTCTCTATCTATATAAGCAACAATATCTTTACCACCATCTCTAGTTGAAGGTGTTAATTCTGTTTGGTATCCTATATCTTGATATAATATTTCTATAAGCCATTCAAATTCCCTTGGTTGTAATTTTAAGATATATTTTTCTAGTCCAATACTATTATTTATATATTTTGCTTCAATAATATCTATACATTGCTTTATTCCGATAATTCTATCGTCAGGCAAAAAACATACTTCAGCTTCCAAATATGAACTTAGTGCTTTGATTGCTTTAAAAGGCCTAAAAGGTAGAAACTGCAAAACCCATGTTAATCCTTCCCATGCTTCTTGACCATTTTCTATCCTTTTATACTTTTCACATTTAAGACGAGAATCATATATTCTCAACAGCTCTTTATTCCTATTCTCAAGATTATTGGTATCTTTTGATGCTTTATAAAATGCTTTGTAATTTTCTATATCTATTACTCTTGTAAATGGCTGTAATAATAATCTTAAAAGAGTTTTAACTTCTTCTTCATCTATATCTGCTATATTTTCTAAATATATACCTAACCAATCTTGATAAGGTATTCTAAATCTTGGATAGACATCTTCACCTTCTTTGATTAACTGAATCCATTCATTAAGATTTTTATAGTTATTAGTATATAAATATTCAAGAAACTCCATATTTCTTCCTCATTTCTCTGTCTAACTTTGCTTTCATTTTACTAAACCTATACTTCTACTTTTGTTTTTCATTTGATGCCATAGTATCCTGTATCAAATCTTCTTTATAAGCTGGTAACATTTTAATGTTTCCTTGCTTAATTTCATATCCTATAAGCAATAAATTAAGCAATGCATCCGAAAATTCAGAGGAATGTATCAATAAATTCAAGCTTAATGCATCCTATTTTTTCATAATTTTTTGATAACTAAAGTCAATATGAGCTAAGTAAAATTCTGTTACATTAGCATTGTTTATATCAAATACAATATGTTCTTTTGATTTCTGTTTATAGTTTTTTAACCACAAATTTCATTGGTATCTCTAGTTTCATAAATGGAATTGGAAATTCTGTATGTACTGACGGGTATTTTAACCTATGTATTGAATAAAATTTATATTCTGAATTAGATTTCTTTTACTTTAAATGTATAACAGTAAGCTTTAATGTAGTACTTATATGATATGAAATTATCTCAACTGCTCATATCATCTAGCTTTTACAGAAAATAGAACCTATCAAACATCCCACTATTCAAAAAAATAGTATCTAATATTAGGGTTACTTCGTTACTTCGCTAAAAAAATATAAACTCCTTCTATATTTTTCATATTTTGTGATTTTTTATATTTGCACCTTTAAAATTAATCATATAACAAAAAAGTTATAACCAACGTAACTACTGTCTATCACCTTTTCATCTTTATATTATCAAAATAAGCCTAATACTTGTTACATTATCTAGTAAATCAACTTGTCCTACTTTATATAATAATCTCAGTAACCTTTTTACTTAAACATTAGACTGTACTGCTGGTTGTGATGATATGTAAAATATAAGGACAATCCAATGTATTGGAACGATGAACCCGGTTCATCGTTCCATACTCATTAATTATATTTTACTTAATAAACAATGAAGACAATTCGTCGTTCTTTTGATATAATTAAAAAAGTCTTTCAATTAAATGGCGTTTAGAAAAATATATAATTATAAATAAGGTTAGCAATCAAAGAAAGGGTGGTTTTTTATGGAAGATAAATTAAATTCGGTTTATAACGATATATATAATTGGCTAATATTTGCAGAAGCAAAAAATGCAGCTCTTCTTACTTTAAACAGTTCTTTATTATTTTTTTCATTTAAATTTATTAATACTAAAGTTTCATGTATTCCTGTTTTATTAATATATTTATTTATAATTTTAATATTAATTTCTTCAATCATTTGCTTAATAACATTTATAGCTAAACTATATCAAAACGACTTTATAGAAAAATGTATTATCAATAAACTAGGAACCCCTTCTTTAGAAGATAATATATTATATTATAAAGATATAGCTAAATACTCAATTGATAATTATTACAATACTTTCTTTAAAAAATATAATGTTAATAATAATTTAAATACAAATGAAATAACTTATCTAAAAGACCTTATTAATCAAATAATTATTATCTCCAAAATAACTTACAAGAAATATTTTCTTTTTAATATTGCAATTTGTTTTACTATAATTCCTTTTATAGTGTTACTTTTTTTATTAATTTTAGCTTAAAATATTTAAAGCTTATGTGTCTTTACTGCGATATACTATAAATTGTTTTTATATTTTTCGTATAGACTAAAAGCTTTTTCTAAAGTATCTTTAAAATCAGGAACTGCATCTTCATTGAATTGATTTATTTCATCTTTGAATAAGAACTTATGTTCTTTATGTTTTTCTGTCAATTTTATTGAATATTTTGCTCCATCAAAAACTCCCAGAAATATTACTCCTTTATGTAAATAAGGGGATTTTGGAATATTATAAACAGCTATTGGTTTTGGTTGAATATCTTGTTGTCTATCTTCATCCTTAATTAGACTTATTTTAATATTAAAATCATTATAATATTCATCTATTACTGATTCTTCAATTGATTTTATCTTTGTTGCTTTAGCACATCCAAATTCCCACTTTTGATCTAGCAGTTCTCTATCTTGTCTTTTAACTATAAGTGCTTTATCTGTAGAAATATCTATACAAACAACTGCAAAATGTAACTCAACTAAATGTTCATCTTTAAGAGGGAAAAATTTATTTTCTTTTTTAGCTGATTTTATTATATCTTCCATTGCTTTAACTTTATCTTTACAACCTATTTCATCAAATATTTTGTTTATTTTTTCCACCGGCTGGGTTTTATATTCTTTTTCTTTTAACTCTCTAACAATATCAGACATTTCATGTTCATCATATAAATACATCGACTGTGGATTTGACCAGTTTTTATGATACCATATAATTGGATATAACCTATTATTCCAAATTCCTTTTAGTTTTCTATACCCTACTATTCTAATTCTATCTTCAACAACATAATCACACAAATGATAAACTTCATCTTTATACTTATTCATCAAATAAGCTATTTTAGAATCAATTACTAGTTTGTTTTGAGATGTATATTCAGATAGTCTAAATCCTTCATCTATATCCATCCCAATAAAATCTGTTAGATTTTCTTCAAAACCAAGCATAACATTTTCAATATCTTTATTTTTCTCACTAGTATCATATTCTGATTTCACTGCAGCTCCCCATATTGTAGCTTTAAAATACAAGTTATTTTTTGCTATAGAATTTCTTTGATAAAATATATTTTGACACTTTTCCATCAGCTTAAATATATCTGAAGGTACTCTTAACAAATCTTTAATTTCATATATTTCTTCATAAAAAAGAACTTCATCTCCAATATTTTTCCATACATTTATATTATTCTTTTCTTTTGGGAACTCAGTTTTTAAAATGCCATAAAAATCAGAAAAAATATCTACCCATTTATCATTATTTTGTTTAAAAATAGTAGAATTTACAAGGTCAATAGATGTAAAAATGAACACTTTTTTAAAGTGTTCATTTTTATTTGAAGCCCTTTTAAACTTTTCGAAATTTTGGATTTCTTTTATAATTTCTCCCCATCTAAGACTTTTATTCTTCACTATAATCACTCCCAAATCCCCAATATCCTACCTCTAACCTTAACAGCTTCTTCCGAAACATTAAATCTATTAGAAATTTTATCAATACAATAAAAATTATCTTCACTAGTATCTTCAGCTACTGTTAAAAATCTATCTTTTGGCATCAAAAAAGCACCTGCAAATTCATTGGCTTCTTTTTCTAGTTTAGAATATGGTATGTTAGTATTTCTATTATACTTATTTCCTAAAGGTATTTGTTTCCATTGTTCTTCATTAACTTTATATTTCATGTGCAGTATTAAATGCCCTATTTCATGTGCTATAGAAAACCTTTTTCTTCTTTCATTTGTGATAAAAGGATCTAATATTATTTCAAAACTTTCTTCTCCTGATTTTATTACACAAGCTTCATCTATTGCAAAAGGATCAACAACTAATTTTCCTCCTAATTCTTTAACAACTTCTTCTATATCGAAATTGTCTTTATTAATATCTAGTATTTCTCGTACTTTATATGCAATTTTATTAATAATTTTTCTCTCTTCATATCTCATATTTTCACCTCTTTCATACGGTGAAGTATTTTTTACTTATTAAAAAATTAAACTATTTTTTGTGCATATTATATCAGAGTTAAAAGTTAAAATCAACTATTTTTAAATTTATTTGTGATTAATTTGTGATAATGTCACCTTTAGTTTATACTATTCATATAAAAAACAATGTATACGATCTAACGAGTCAAAAAACAATTGAATACATATAAGGTTAGCTTAAAATATCAAAGTAAATGATTTAGAGCCATGTTACAGTGAATCGGGTTCATCGTTCCACAAAAACCATAGCCAACTTAACAACTAGCTATGACCTTCTTAAATTTACCAATCACTCCATACATCCCAATCCCAACAAAACTTCCTAAACTATCAATAAGTACATCAGTAACCTGTGCACCCCTACCTGGTACAAAAACTTGATGCATTTCATCACTTATAGCATAAAATATACAAAACATAAGAGAAAATATAAATACTCTAAGCCCTTTAACTCCACTTCTTCTAAAAGCATTCATAACCAATAACCCAAGTACCAAATAACAAGTAAAGTGGGCGTATTTTCTTACAATATGATTAAATTTTTCTACTAAATTAATATCTTCTCTATCATCATCCAGCTTTACTACCTTATCCACTGTCTCCACAATAACTTTAGTAACTTTTTTACTCAATCCATCCGACTCTACTGCTGGCTGAGATGATAAGTAAAATATAAGGACAAGCCAAAGTAATACGCCTGTCCATGATAATATAATTTTTATTTTGTTTTTGTCCATTTTCTATCAGTCCTTATATATTTTATGGAACGATGAACCCGGTTCAGCGTTCCTTTATTCATTTTCCTTTAATAAATTCGTTAAGTAGTCTTTGAAATCATCTCTTAAATCTTCTCTTCTTAAAGCAAACTCTACTGTAGCTTCTAAAAATCCTAATTTATTTCCAACATCATATCTTTTACCTTCAAAGTTATAGGCATACATAGCTTCTTTCTGTGCTAACTCTTTTAATGCATCTGTAAGCTGTATCTCTCCACCTGCTCCTGGTTTAGTATTATCTAGTATATTGAAAATTGCAGGAGTTATAATATATCTACCTAATATAGCTACATTTGATGGAGCTTCTTCTACAGCTGGTTTCTCAACTAAATTATTTACTTTATACACTCTATCTTCAATAAATTTACCATCGACTATACCATACTTACTTACATCCTTATCATCTACAGTTTGAACTCCTAATATAGTAGTCTTATACTCATCAAAAGCGTCTATTAATTGCTTAAGACAAGGCTTTGATTCATTATATACAATATCATCTCCAAGTAATACAGCAAAAGGTTCATTTCCAACAAAGCTTTTAGCACAGTTTATAGCATGTCCTAATCCTTTAGGCTCTTTTTGTCTAACATAATGGATATTAACCATATTAGAAATGTCTTTAACTAAAGTTAATAACTCTTTTTTATTTTTCTTTTCAAGTGCTAACTCAAGCTCTATTGAGCGGTCAAAATGATTTTCAATAGCTCTTTTATTTCTACCAGTAATAATAAGTATCTCTTCAATACCTGAATCTATAGCTTCCTCAATAATATACTGTATAGTAGGCTTGTCTACTATAGGAAGCATTTCTTTAGGCTGTGCCTTTGTTGCAGGTAAAAATCTAGTACCAAGACCTGCTGCTGGAATTATTGCTTTACGTACTTTCATTAGTAGTTACCCCCAAGTTAATTTACAGTTTACAATTTACCATTAACAATTATTAAGTTTTTTTATTTTATATTTTTTAATTGTCAATTGTAAATTGTCCATTGTCAATTAAACATCGTATCCATTCGGATTATTCTTTTGCCAGTTCCATGAATCTCTACACATATCCTCAAGATTTTTTTCTGCTTTCCATCCAAGTTCTTTATAGGCCTTTGTAGGATCTGCATAACATTTATCTATATCTCCCGGTCTTCTTTCTGTAATAACATACGGTAATTTTTCACCTGTAGCTTTTTCAAAATTTTTCACTACATCTAGAACGCTATATCCTACTCCAGTCCCTAGATTATATGCTTCTACACCTTTAGTAGTCATAATCTTTTCTAGGGCTTTTAAATGTCCTTTAGCTAAATCAACTACATGGATGTAATCCCTAACTCCAGTACCATCATGGGTGTCGTAGTCACTTCCAAATACACTAAGTTTTTCTCTTTTTCCTACTGCTACTTGTGTTATATAGGGCATTAAATTATTTGGTATACCATTAGGGTCTTCTCCTATTCTCCCACTTTCATGGGCTCCTATAGGATTAAAATACCTAAGTAGGGCTATACTCCAATCATTATCTGAAACATATACATCCCTTAGTATTTCTTCTATCATAAGCTTTGTACGACCATAAGGATTTGTGGCACTAAGCGGAAAATCTTCTGTTATAGGCACACTTTTAGGCTTTCCATATACAGTAGCAGAAGAGCTAAATACCATTTTCTTTGCATCGTGTTTTTTCATAACTTCACATAATACAAGGGTACCAGTTATGTTGTTATGATAATACTTAACTGGAATCTCTACTGACTCACCTACTGCCTTAAGTCCTGCAAAGTGAATAACTGCCTTTATATCATTTTCTGAAAATACCTTATCAAGTCCTTCTTTATCTAACATATCTATTTCATAAAACTTAAAATCCTTACCTGTTATTTCTTTTACACGTTTTAAAGCTTCAGGTTTACTGTTAGAAAAATTGTCCACAACAACAATATCATAACCTGCATTTAAAAGCTCTACACATGTATGACTTCCTATGTAGCCTGCTCCTCCTGTTACTAATATAGACATCTCTTACCTCCTTCTTTTTTCTAAAATTAATTATTGTCAATACTTTTTAAGCTTTTTTCAATAGTTTCTTAGCTGAACTTAATAAACCTGTATTTTTTAATAATCTATATATTAAAATCTTTGACTTCATTTTCACTATAGTTGTAATACTATCTGTGCAATATTTTTTCACTAATCTGTCAAAAGGTTCACCATTATTTATTTCATTAAAGAAATCTATCCTTTTAGGATTATATTTAACAGATTTGATAGCTGCAGAATTATATTTAACAGCTTCGTTAATATCTACTTCATTAAATAAGATTTTATCCTTTAGTTTTTCAAACATAGCCTGTCCAGCTATGCTATTTACAAAAACCAATGAAGTTCCTTTATCATCGTCCATCTCAGGTAATATATTTTGAATGCCCCAAAAATCTGCAAGGGTTATATCACTTTGCCTATATATTGTTTTAAATTGACAATCATAACATGAAGGTCTTAAACAGATATCCTTTAGAAAAGCTCTCATATATGAATCCTGTCTAAAGATTTGTCGATACTCTGTATCATTCTTAAATATGAATGATACAGAGTATCGCTTCCAGCCTTCATCCTTTCGTCTGAAAGCGATTCTCTTCGTTGATGAACCAGCTTTTTCTTCTCTGTATATTATGTACTTTTTCCAAACCTCTGGCGATGGTACCCCATGACATATAATATCAGCACAAAGTAAGTTTTCATAAGCTTTTCCTAAGAAAGTTTTTAAACCAGCTATTTGACACGGTGTTCCAGTAAATACAACTTTTCTTCCTAATTCTAATATATTTTTAACCTGTTTATAAGTTTCTCCAATCTTGCTTTGGACATATTTTGAACCACGAAATCTTTCGAGTTCTTCTTTAGTTTCTACATAACTGTGAACCACCTCAAAATTTTCATTAAACCCTGCTCCAAAAACTACTCCACCATTTTCAATAATTTGTTCTGCAAGCAAAGTAAATACTCCACCCGAAGAACTTTTCAATCTAATAGATTCATCTTTATTTATGCAAGCATAAGCAACTGGCTTATTTTTAACAGTTTTATGATTTATAGTTGGACATACATCAATACATTTACCACATTTTATGCATTTATCATAATCAATCTTTGGATACCAGAAACCTTCTCTATCACTTATCATTGAAATACAGTTAACAGGACATATATTTGCACAAGCATAACATCCCACACAGTCTTTTTTTTCATTGATTTTTGTATCTATCATAAGTTTCACCCTTTTAATTATTAATTATAGCTCGTTGCAGAACTCTACAACTCGCATAAATACTGCATTTTATTTATTTAAAT